>NZ_JBEXNT010000022.1:0-88891 GCF_040611255.1 Kitasatospora sp. NPDC002965
GGCCGGGGAGCTCCCGCGCCCGCGGGCCCACCCGCCGCCCGGCGGTCCGTCGGCCGGCGGGTGGGCGGGCGGGCCCGGTCACACCAGGAGCTTCTCCTTGGCCCGCTGGTAGTCCTCCTCGGAGATCGCCCCGCCGGCCTTGAGCTCGGCGAGCTTGGCGAGGTCGTCGACGTGACTGCGTGAGCCGGTCGCCCCGGTCCCGCCTCCGGACCCGGCCTCGCCCGCCGGAGTGCTGCCGGCCGCCTCCCGGATGTACTGCTTGAACGCGGCCTCGGACTGCCGGGCCTGGGCGACGTCGCGCTCGCCCATGCTCCTGCCGCGGGCGATGACGTAGACCAGCACGCCGATCAGTGGCAGCAGGATCACCAGGAGCAGCCAGCCGGCCTTGGCCCAGCCGCCGATGTCGTGGCTGCGGAAGATGTCCGTGATGATCTTGAACAGCAGGAAGAACCAGAGGATCCAGAGGAACAGCTCCAGCATCGTCCAGAAGATGTTGAGCAGCGGGTAGTTGTCCATGACGCTCCCGTCGGTGCAGGCCCGAGTCCCTTCGAGTCATACCACCGCCGGTCGGACACCACGGTCCGCTGTTGAGCCATTCCGGTGATCTTCAGGACGTGCGGGAACACCCCGGGCGCAGACCTCCGGAGCGTGCGGGCCCTCAGCCGGCGGAGGGGCGCTCCCGCAGCTCCACCGCCAACCCGATCAGCTCGCCCCACCACGCCTCGTGGCCGTCCAGCAGCAGCCGCTGCGCCTCGGCCGGCTCCACCGCCCGGACCTCGACGACCTGCTCGCCGTCGTCCGGATTGGTCGGGTCGGAGTCCACCGCGACCTCTCCCCAGCCCCAGAGCCAGGCCTTCTCGGGGTGCGGCTGCCACGGCCGGTACGGCTCGGTGTCCTCGGTGACGCAGCGGTGCGCGCCCAGCCAGACCGGCTCGCCGAGCAGCCGGGCGCCGGCCTCCTCGCGGAGTTCGCGCACCAGGCAGGACTCGACGGACTCGCGGTCCTCGCGGGTGCCGCCGGGCAGGAACCAGTGGTCGCGCTCGTCGCGGCAGAGCACCACCAGGCCGTCGCCGGTGAAGCCCACCAGGTGGATGTTGGTGACCAGCTCGTCCGGCGGCAGGGTCGTGGAGAACTGGGCGTCGTAGCGGCCCCAGGTCCAGTACTGCGGCGCGTGCAGCGCGGGGAAGAGGGTGGCCAGCTCGGCCGCCCGGCCGGCGGTGGTGGCCGGGCCGGTGCCGGCCACCCGGTCGGCCGCGGCGGCCCGGTCGGTGGCGGCGCTGCGGGGGATCCGGGCGGTCCGGTCGGCTCTGGCGGCGGCGCCCGTACGGTCCGTGGTATCGGTCATTCGGTGATCGTAGTCCCGGCCGGGCGCAGCAGGGGGGCCGTAGGGTGAGTCAGCGTCAGCTCGGCGGTGTCGATCGCGCGCGGCCGGCGCGGGACCACGGCCTCCAGCGGTGCGCCGACCCAACTGCCCAGGGAGATCTCGGCGGTGATGCCGGGGCCGAATCCGGCGATCAGTCCCTGGGTGCCTTCGGTGACCTCGCCCTCGTCGAAGAGCCGGGCCAGTGCGTCGAAGACGACGGCGCTGGCGATGTTGCCGCGCTCGGTGAGGGTCGCGCGGGAGAACCGGAAGGCGGCCGGCTCCAGGTTGAGGAAGTGGCAGAGGTCGTCGAGGATGCGCGGGCCGCCGGCGTGGACGATGTAGAAGCCGAGGCCGGAGACGTCCCAGGCGTGGTCGGTAGCGAGTGCCCGCAGGGCGGGGGCGAGCATCTCCATGGTGCCGGGGACGCGCTTGTCGAGCTGGAAGTGGAAGCCGGTGTCCTTGACCCCGTAGGAGATCCAGTCCTCGGTGTCCGGGACGAGGTGCGAGCCGTTCCGCTCCAGGTGGATGCCGGCGCCGCCGCGCCCGCGCAGCACGGCGGCGGCGATCGCGTCGCCGAACAGGCCGTTGGAGAGCAGCGAGCCGACGCCGATGTCGGTGGGCTGGTAGCAGAGCGAGCAGAACTCGCAGGCCACGATCAGCACGTTGGCGCCGGGGTAGGCGCGGCAGAAGTCGTGCGCCCGGTTGACGGCGGCGCCGCCGGCCGCACAGCCGAGTTGGGCGATCGGCAGCTGACGGGTGTCGGAGCGGAAGCCCATGGTGTTGATCAGCCACGCGGTCAGCGAGGGCATCATGAAGCCGGTGCAGGAGACGTAGAGGATCAGGTCGATGTCCCGGGCGCCGAGTTCGGCGTGGCCGAGCGCGCGCTCGACCACCTCGGGGACTCGGCGCTTGGCCTCGCGCTCGTAGACGGTGTTGCGCACCGTGAAGCCCGGGTGGGCCAGGGTCTTCCCGATGGGCTGGACGAGGTGCCTGGTCCGCACCCCCGTGTTCTCGATCAGCCGCAGGGCGAGTCCGAGTTGGGGGTGGTCGGCGTGCAGGGTGCGGGCCAGGTCGAGGGTCTCGTCGAGGGTGATGACGTGCTCGGGCACGGCGATGGCGGGTCGGCAGAGTGTTGCCATGGGTGGACTCCCCTGGTGGCCCGGGCGGGGCGGTGGGTCGGCGCGGGCGGTGGCCTACGGATGCGTGGGGCGGGCGCCGCCGCGCGGGCGGGTCGGCGCGGTGCCGCCGGGGCGGCTGCGGGGGCGGTGCGGCGGGGAGGCGGTCACCAGGCGATCGGGAGGGTCTGCGGGTAGCGCCAGATCGAGCCGGTCTGCCAGTCGAGTTCGGCGGGCGGGACGGCGAGCCGCAGGCCGGGGAAGCGCCGCAGCAGGGTGCCGATGGCGACCTGGAGTTCCATCCGGGCGAGGTGGGCGCCGAGGCAGTGGTGGGTGCCGTAGCCGAAGGTCATGTGGTTGGCGGTGCCGCGGTCGAGGTCCAGCTCGTCGGGTCGCTCGAACATCGCCGGGTCCCGGTTGGCGGCCAGGTAGGAGACGTGCACCGGCTCGCCGGCGCGGATCAGCACGCCGCCCAGCTCGACGTCCTCGGTGGCGACCCGGGCGATGCCGACGCCCTGCCGGAACGGGATGAAGCGGAGCAGTTCCTCCAGGGCGCGCGGCAGCATCTCGGGCTGGGCGCGCAGCTTGGCGAGCTGCTCGGGGTGGGTGAGGAGGGTGTAGGTGATGTTGGAGAGCTGGTAGGTGCTGGTGTCGTGACCGGTGACCAGCAGGACCATGGCCATGACGGCGAGTTCGTCGTCGTCCAGCAGCTCGGCGCCGTCCCGTGCGGTGGCCAGCGCGCTGATGAGGTCCTCGCCGGGCGAGCGCCGCCGCGCGCTCGTGAGCTCGGCGAAGTAGGCGCGCAGGGCGGCTTTGGCGTTGACCTGCCCGGCGCCGCTGCCGGGACCCATCGTCATCATCGCGACGGCGTGGCCGCGGAGTTCGGCGCGGTCCTGCTCGGGGATGTCGAGCAGCTCGCAGATGGTGGTGAGCGGGAGCCGGCTGGAGAGGTGGTGGACCAGGTCGGCGGGGGCGCCGTGCTCCTCCATCCCGTCCAGGTAGCCGTCCACGACGCCCTGGGTGTGGGCGCGCATCCGCTCGACCTGGCGGTTGGTGAAGCCCTTGGCGACCAGGCGGCGGAGCCGGTTGTGGGCCGGCGGGTCCATCAGGTTGATCGACTCGACCTGGGCGATCGGGGCGGGCGTCATCCGGGGCAGGTCGCGTCCGATGCCGGCGGCGCGACTGAACCGGCGGTCGGTCGTCACGACGCGGACGTCCTCGTAGCGGGTGGCCAGCCATGCCTCGCCCTCGCCGTGCGGGAGGCGGATCCTGGCGATCGGTTCCTCGGTGAGCAGGCGCTTGAGGAGCGGGTCGAACTCCAGGCCGTCGGTGTGGTTGAAGGGGCAGTCCCACACGGGGGCGGAGGTAGTCACGGGCTGATCCAGGGGCCGGTGTGCTGCCGCCCGACCGGGGTCGTTCGGGCGCGGACGTGCTGATGTTCCCCCATCTGGCCGCGAAAATGTGGACAAGAGAGATTGTTCCCTCGATCGAGGGAGATAGATGATTATCGTGCGATAAAGGGCAGTTGGGGGCTCCGGATCGCCGCCTGATCGGTGCGTTCCCCGTCCGGCACGTCGGAGGGCGTGTCGGAGGGCGTGTCAGGGGGCGGGTCGGGGGGCGGTGCGCGGGCCGACGCCGTGGAGCAGGGTGTCGACGATCCTGGCCGCGAGCACGTCGGGGTCCGGGTCCGGGTCCGGGGCGGGGTCCGGGCCGGTGGCGTGCTCGCCGTGGAGCGCTTCGCCGATGAGGGCGTAGAAGACGCGGCGGACCCATTCCAGGTCGGCGTCCGGGGCGATCAGGCCCTGGGCCCTGAGCCGGCCGAGCAGTTCGACGCAGCGGCGGGCGATCTCGTCGTGCGTCCGCAGGGCCCGGTCGCTCTCGGTGGCCGCCGTTCCGAGGGCGAAGCCCCAGGCGCCCTTGACCCGCAGCACGTTGGCGGTGGCGCGGTGCAGTGCGACGAGCGGCGGCGCGGTCTCGGGGTGCCCGTCCTCGATGGCCTCCGCGAGCTTCGCCGCCGCCTCGGCGGCCAGGGCGTCGACCAGTGCCTGCCGGTTGGCGAACCGCCGGTGGACGGTGGTCCGGGTGACCCCGGCGGCCTCCGCGATCTGTTCCATGGACGCGCCGGGGTTGACGGCCAGGACGCGCTCGGCAGCGGCCAGGATCGCTCGGACGCTGCGCTCGGCGTCGGCCCGCAGGGGGCGGCCGGCCGTCTTGCTCATCTGTTGCCTCCAGTGGGGTCGTCCCCGGAAACGGTACAGCCGGGGAGAGGCTTGCCAAATAAGTGACACACATATGTTGCGGATAACTCTTGATTCGATACTGTGGTGTTACAGATAGCGGGCGTCGCCCCGGCTCCGCGCTGTCCAAGGGAGAAGGAGCACCACTGTGCGCACCACCGCTTTGATCACCGGCGCGTCCTCCGGCCTCGGTGCGGAGTTCGCGGCCCAGCTCGCCGCGCGCGGTCACGACCTCGTCCTGGTGGCCCGCTCCGCCGACCGCCTCGAAGCCCTCGCCGAGCGGCTCGGAAAGGCCCACGGGATCACCGCCCACGTCCTCGTCCAGGACCTCTCGGCGCCGGATGCCGCCCGCCGCGTCGGCGCCGAACTGGCCGACCGGGGCCTGACCGTGGACCTGCTGGTCAACAACGCGGGCTTCGGCACCTGCGGCCGGTTCGAGGAGATCGACGGGTCGCGCGACCACGACCAGCTGATGGTGAACGTCGTCTCGCTCGTCGACCTCACCCATGAGCTGCTGCCCGGCATGCTCGCCCGGGGGCGGGGCTCGGTGGTCAACGTGGCCTCCACCGCCGCCTACCAGCCGACGCCGTACTTCGCCGTCTACGGTGCGTCCAAGACCTTCGTGCTCAACTTCAGCCTCGCGCTCCGCCAGGAGTACCGCCGGCGGGGCATCCGGGTCCTCGCCCTCTGCCCGGGGCCGGTGGAGACCGCGTTCTTCGAGGTCATCGGCACCCGGAAGGCCGCCGTCACGGGCAGGTTCGACTCTCCCGGGGCGGTGGTCCGGGCCGGCCTGCGCGCCCTCGACGCCGACCGCTCCTACGTCACGCCGGGTCTGAGCAACTTCGCGGGTGCCCACCTGGCGCCCCGCCGGCCGCGCGGCCTGGTCGCGGCGATCGCCGAGCGCGTCACGCGCGGCGTCCGGGACGCGGCCCGGGTGGCGTGACCCGGCACGTGATCCGGCGGCGTGATCCGGCGGCGTGGCCCGGCGGCGTGACCCGGCGCCGTCGCCGGGCCGCCGGGCCGGCGGTTCGGCTCGCCGGTTCCCTGTGCGCGCTCGCCGCCCTATCGGTCCGCGGTCTCGGCGTTCACCCAGTCCAGGTACGCGGCGCTTCCGGTCACCACCGGAACGCCGACGACCTCAGGGGTGTCGTACTCGTGCTCCTCCTCGACGAAGCGGGCGAGCGGACCCGCCAGTGCCGCCCGGGTCTTGAAGTCGATCCGCCACTCGGCACCCTCCTGCACCTCGCCCTCCCACCAGTACACCGACCGGATCGGGTACACCTGCGCGCACGCCGCGAGGCGGGCCCGCACCACGTCCGCCGCCAGGGTCCGGGCCTTCGCCTCGTCGTCGTGGGTCGTCGTCACCACGACGAAGGCGCGATTGGTCGTCGTCATGCCGCGCAGCCTAGGCGGTTCGGGGCCGGTTCGAGTCCCGGCCCGGATCCGGGGCGGCCCCCGGGGCGGTTCGGGGCCCGCTCCGGAGGGCGGGGACGCGTCGTGTCCAATCTGAAATCATCATCTGTGAGACAAAACTGACGGAGTGTCGAAAAATCCCCTACGGTTGCGCGTGCCAGCAGCACACCGCACGTCACCGTCAAGGGAGCACCTATGTCCCGGAGCCGGAAGCTCCACCGCGTCAGCAACCCCGACACCACCGAGCGTCGCGCCCAGCGGATGCTGTTCCGTCACCTCCGTGACGACACCAACGCGAACCGCGGCCGGATGGCGAAGCGGGTGCGCGAGCTCCAGCTCCTGCTGGCGATGGACCCGGTCGAGTTCGAGCAGCTCGTCGCCCGCCTGATGGAGGCGATGGGCATGAAGGTCGAGCTCACGGCCCGGTCGAGGGACGGCGGGGTGGACGTGCGCGGGATCGACACGGACCCCTTCCGCGGCGGGAACGTCATCGTGCAGGTGAAGCGGTACCGGGACACGGTGACACCGTCGGCGGTGCGGGACCTCTACGGCACGCTCCAGCACGACCGGGCCGCGACGAAGGCCGTGCTCGTCACGACCAGCAAGTTCGGTCCCAGCTCGCACCAGTTCGTCGGGGGCAAGCCGATCACCCTGATCAACGGTGCCGAGCTGGTCGGGCTGCTCAAGCACCACGGCTTCCACGAGGTGTTCACGGTCGCCGAGGCGGACGTCGACGGCCCGGAGGCCGACGGCGAGGGACTGCCCGGGATCGAGGTCGCCGCCGAGCCGGCCCGACTCCTCCTGCACTGGACCGGCGAGGACGAGTACGACATCGCCGCCCTGGTCTGCCAGGGGAACAGGGCGATGTCGGACGAGCACCTGGTGTTCTACAACAACGGTTCCACGCCCGACGGTTCGGTCCGGCTGGTCACCGGCTACGACGACGCGAACGCCTGCCTGATGGTCGACTTCGACGCGCTGCCCGCCGAGGCCGACCGGCTCGTGATCATCGCCGCGGCCGACACCGAGAACCACCCGGCGGCGACCATGGCCGGGTTCGCCGGTCCGGCCCTGATCCTCGAAGCCGGCGCCGACCAGCCCGCGGCCGTGGCACACCTGGCCGACGGGGCCGGGACCAACACCGCGATGCGGCTCGGCCGGTTCGACCGCGACACCGACGGGAACTGGGACTTCACCCCCGCCCTCGCCGGGTACCCGGGCGGACTGCGTCAGGCCGTCGTCGCCTACGGCCTGGAGGTCGAGGAGGCCGCACCGGAACCGGTCGGGTAGCGGCTGCCCGGCGCGCCCGTGCCCGCGCCCGCCCCCGAGCCCGCGCCCGTGCCCGAGCCCGCGCCCGCCGTGCCGCCCTCGCCGCCACGCCGGGTGCGGCCCCGGCGACGCCGCAGCGCGGGACCTCCGGCGTAGGCTCCGGCGCATGCCGAGGACACTGGAGAACAAGGTGGCCCTGGTCGCCGGAGCGACCCGAGGCGCAGGCCGGGGGATCGCCGTCGAGCTGGGTGCACAGGGGGCGACCGTTTACGTGACGGGGCGCAGCACCAAGGGGAAGCGCTCGGAGTACGACCGGCCGGAGACCGTCGAGGAGACCGCCGGACTGGTCACGGCCGCGGGCGGCACGGGCATCCCCGTGGTCTGCGACCACCTGGAGTCCGCCCAGGTCGAGGCCCTGGTGAGGCGGATCGACACCGACCAGGGCGGCCGGCTGGACGTCCTGGTCAACGACGTCTGGGGCGGCGAGCTGCTCTTCGAGTGGGACAGCACGGTCTGGGAGCACGACCTGGACAAGGGCCTGCGGCTGCTCCGGCTCGCCGTCGACACCCACGCGATCACCAGCCACCACGCGCTGCCGCTCCTGCTGCGCACGCCCGGCGGGCTGGTGGTCGAGATGACCGACGGCACGGCCGAGTACAACGCCGACCGGTACCGGGTGTCGTTCTTCTACGACATCGCCAAGTCCGCGGTGCTGCGGATGGCGTTCGCGCTCGGTCACGAGCTCGGCCCGCGCGGGGCGACGGCGGTGGCCCTCACGCCGGGCTGGATGCGCTCCGAGATGATGCTCGACACCTTCGGCGTGACCGAGGCGAACTGGCGTGACGCGACCGGGCGCATCCCGCACTTCGCCATCTCCGAGACGACGTCGTACGTGGGCCGCGCGGTCGCGGCGCTGGCCGCGGACCCCGAGGTGTCCCGGTGGAACGGCCGGTCGCTCAGCAGCGGCGGGCTGGCCCGGGTCTACGGCTTCACCGATCTCGACGGCAGCCGTCCCGACGCCTGGCGGTACATGGTGGAGGTCCAGGACCCCGGCCTTCCGGCCGACACCACCGGCTACCGGTAGCTGCGGCGGAACCTCCCCGTGCGGCCGGACCTGCGAGGTCCGGCGGCGCCGTCGTGCCGGGGATGACGGCGTTCGAGGAACTGCACGCCCTGTTCAGTGCGGGCAAGCGCGTCCAGGCCGAGCAGCGTCAGGCCCGGCTCGTCCTGCGTGACGACGACCGGGCCGGCGCCCCGCCCCGGACGGGTGTCGACCTGGACGCGGGCACCGCGGTCCTCCGACGAGGGCAGGACCGGGGACGGGGGACCGGGGAGGGCGGTGTCACCACGTCGCCTCCCGGTAGTCCTTGAGGAAGGTGCCCGAGACCGGGGAGCCGGCCTCGCCGCGCACGATCGGGTCGTAGACGCGGGCGGCGCCGTCGACGATGTCGAGCGGGGTGCGGAAGCCGTCGGCGGCGAGCCTGGTCTTCTTCGGGGCCGGGTTCTCGTCGGTGATCCAGCCGGTGTCGACGGCGCACATGTGCACGCCCCGGGCGGCGAGTTCCTCGGCGCTGGTGCGGGTGAGCATGTTGAGCGCGGCCTTGGCCATGTTGGTGTGGGGGTGCCCGCCGGTCTTGTTGCGGACGGCGAACCGGCCCTCGACCGCCGTGACGTTGACGATGTAGCGGCGCGGGTGGGGTGAGGCGAGCAGCAGCGGAAGCAGCCGGTCGCAGAGCAGGGCCGGGGCGAGGGCGTTCACCAGCTGGGTCTCCAGCAGCTCGGCCGGATCGAGCGAACCGAGCCGGGCCGACCAGGAGTTGGCCGGTGCGAGGTCGGGCAGCAGCCCGGCCTCGTCGGTCGGGTCGGCCCGCTCCGGTAGTACGGCGGGGGCCGGTGATCCGCCCGGGAGGGCGAGGCCGGTGGTCGGCCAGGCCGGGGTGAGCGCGGGCATCGGCCGGAATCCGGGCGCGTGCACCACGGCGCGGGCGTCGGCGGCGGCCAGTGCGGACCGCTCGCCCGCGGCGAGCCGGGCGTACGACTCCGGCGGGCGCCGCAGGGTCTGCGCGGCGTTGTTGACCAGGATGTCCAACGGGGCTCCCTCGGAGCGCAGCCGGTCGGTGAGGCCGAGGACCTGGCGGGGGTCGCGCAGGTCGATGCCGACCACGGTGAGCCGGTCCCACCACTCCTCGCTGCCCTCCGCCGCGCGGAAGCGGCGCACGGTGTCGTGCGGGAACCGGCTGGTGACCACCAGCCGGGCGCCGTCGCGCAGCATCATCAGCGCCAGCTGGTGGCCGATCTTCACCCGGCCGCCGGTCAGCAGCGCACGGCGGCCGTGCAGATC
Organism: Kitasatospora sp. NPDC002965; assembly: GCF_040611255.1. Lineage (NCBI taxonomy): Bacteria > Bacillati > Actinomycetota > Actinomycetes > Kitasatosporales > Streptomycetaceae > Kitasatospora > Kitasatospora sp. NPDC002965. The sequence continues at coordinate 9,739 of NZ_JBEXNT010000022.1, forward strand.
GGTGGAGAGGGCGCGGCGGGCGGTGTTGTCGGCGGCGCAGGAGCGGCAGAGCATGTGGTAGAAGGCGTCCACCTCGCGGTAGTGCTGCTTGCAGACGTAGCAGCGGCGCCCGCCCCGGAGCCGGCCGACGGACCCGGCGGTGGGCCTCCCGGCGGGTCCCGTGTCGGGCCCCGGGGTGAGCGCGGTGTCCTCGCGGCGGTCGCGCGCGCCGGTGGCGGTGGCGGCGAGCAGTTCGGCGTCGGCGGCGCGGGCCTCGGTGCGCAGGGCCTGGCGGCGGCGTTTGCGGCTCTCGCGGACGAAGGACTCCAACTGGCGCTCGGCGTGCTGCCTGGTCCGGTGGTCGGTGGGCAGGGCCCGCAGGCGGCCGAGGGTGCGGCTGAACGCGGCCAGCTCCTCGGGGGAGACCTCGTCGGTGGTCGTGTCGTCGTCGCTCCGGACCGCCATGTCCGTCCCCCCTGTGCTGCTGCCGAGTGGTCCCGCGAGGCGGGCCCGGCCGGAGGCGAACCGGCGTGTCCGCCGTGAGGGAGCGGCGCGCCTGCCTCCGTGCGGCTCCCGGGCCGTGGGAGGACTGTAACGGGAGGCCTCGGGAACGCACGATCGAATATCCCGGGAGGGGGGCGGGAGGCCCCGGACGTGCCGGTGCCGGTGGTTCCCGCTCGGAGGAGGGGGAACCACCGGCACCCGGGTGCGCGTCGGAGCGCCGGCGGGTCAGCCGGCGTAGGGCGCGAGGATCTTCGCGAACTCGTACGGCTGCTGCGGGATGTTGGTGCACTTGAACAGGCCGCCGGTGCAGGCGTTCGCGTCCCGGGTGGCGTCCCAGAAGGACAGCATGCCGAGGTGGTGCTGCCGGGCGAAGGCGACCAGCTGCCGGGCGTCCGCCTGGTCGTAGACCTGGTGGTCGTCGTTCTCCCCGATCATCGGCGTGACCCCGACCGTGGCCCACAGCTGGGCGTCGCTCTTCGCCGGGTACAGCACCTTGAGCTGTCCGTACAGCGACTGCGCGGCCTGCACGGCGGCGTCGCCGTAGTCGGTGCCGGCCCGGTAGTAGTCCATCGCCATGATGTTGACGACGTCGACGTTCACGCCGGCGTCCCGGGCCGAGCGGACGATGGCGACGCCCTCGGAGGTCAGACCCTCGGGCAGCACCGGCAGGGTGAACGAGACCCTCAGCCCGGGGTGGGCCTTCTGCAGCCGGGCCAGTGCGGCGGACCGGCGCTCGTTGGCTGCGGTGTCGGCGATCGCGGCGCCCTCGATGTCGAAGTCGACGTGGCGCAGGCCGTAGGCGTTCACCACGGCCTCGTACTCGGCGAACAGCGAGTCCACCGTGGTGCAGGCCGCGGCGAGTTCGGTGCCGCCGGCGCCGCCGAAGGAGACCTTGACGTCGCCGCCGGCCGCGCGGAGCGCGTCGACCTGCTCCTTGGCCCAGCCGGTGCGCGGGTCGTAGGCGTTGAACCAGCTGGCCCTGCAGCCGACTCCGGTGACGAAGCCCATGGTGAAGGACTTGAGGTTGCCGGCCGCGGCCATCGCGGGCAGCGACGGCGTGGGCCAGGCGCCCATGTCGATGTACGGGGCCACCGGGAGAGCCACGCCCGGCGCCGGGGTGGCCGGGCCGGTCGGGTTCGGCGTGGTCGGCGGGGTGCTGGTGGGCGGTGCGGTGGTCGGCGGCGCGGTGGTGGGCGGCGGGGTGCTGGGGGTGCCGCCGGGCCCGGAGAGCGTGACGTCGTCGGCCAGGTAGGCGCCCTGCCCGTACCACCCGTGCAGGTAGACGGTGACGCCGGTGGTGGCCGGCCCGGTGGTGAAGGTGGTGGAGAGCTGGTGCCAGCCGCTCCCGCCGGGCGTCCAGACGGCGGGGTCGGTGACGCCGTTGCCGGTCGCGCCGAGGTACACGTACTGGCCCTGGACCCAGGCGCTCAGCGTGTACTTGGTGCCGGGCTGCACCGCGACGGTCTGGCCGCACTGCGCGGTGTCGCTGCTCCCGGCGGCCCCCCGGAGCGCGTACGAGCCGCCGTGGGCGCCGGAGCCGGTCACGCTGCCGGTGGTGCCGGAGCAGCTCCACGGGCCGAGCGTGCCGCTCTCGAACCCGGCGTTGCCGAGCAGGTTCCCGTCCGCCGCACCGGCGTTCCCGGCGATGGTGGCGAGCCCGCCGGCGGCGAGGGCGACGGCGCCGGCGAGACCGAGGAGTTTGGTCCGGGTGGACGGTCGGCGGTGTCGGGCGGGGGCGTCGTGGGGCGCGCGTGGCATGGGGGTGCCTCTCGGGGACGGGGCCGCCGCCCGTCGCGCGAGGGGGAGGTGGCGCGACGGGCGGCGGTGGAGAAGGTGGTCCGGTGGGGGAGTTGCGCGGTGCTGCCCAACAAACTGGACTAGACCTCCTGGGCACGTCAAGAACCTCCGGTGCATCGGAGGCAGGTCGCAGCCGGGCTTACGTGGACCTTAAGGTTCCGGCATGACCGGAGACATGACGAGGAATCTGCGCATCTGCTTCATCGGGGACTCCTTCACCCAGGGCGTCGGTGACCCGGAGTTCCGTGGCTGGGTGGGCCGGGTGACGGCGGCCACCTGGGCCGACCTGGTCGGGAGCGCGGCGGGCGGGGTCGGTTCGGCGGGCGGGGTCGGCGCGGTGGGCGGCGGGGCCGGCGCGGAGGAGGGCGGGGGCGCCCGGTCCGCCGACGTGACCGTGTTCAACCTGGGCGTCCGGCGGAACACCTCGGCCGACGTGCTCGCCCGCTGCTGGACCGAGACGGGGGTGCGCGCACTGCCGGGGGCGGACAACCGGCTGGTGCTGTCGGTGGGCGCCAACGACACGACGATCGAGGACGGCCGCCCCCGGGTCGAGCCGGAGCAGTGCCTGGCGAACGTCGCCGACCTCCTCGACGGTGCCCGCGAACGCGGTTTCGCGGCCCTCGTGGTGGGACCGCCCCCGGTGGCCGACGGGGGCGAGGAGCGGCTGGCCCGGCAACTGGAGCTGTCCGGGGGGATCGCCGCACTCTGCGGCGCCCGCGGAGTGCCGTTCGTCGACGTGACGCGCGCACTGGCCGAGGATCCGCTCTGGGTCGCGGAGGCCCTCGCGGGGGACGGCGCGCACCCGGGCGCGGGCGGGTACGGGCGGCTGGCGGAGCTGGTGCTGCGGGGAGGGTTCCGCGAGTGGCTGGCGGACGGCCGGGTGCGGCACGCCGCGGTGGCCGGCCGGGCTTGACCTAGAGCGCACTCGAAGGGACAGGCTGTTCACCGGTGAGCCACCCGGTGCCGCTTCCGGGCCGCCGGGAGCCGAACCACCCGCCGTTGACCCACGAAGGAGAACCGTCATGCGCAACGCCACGCTCGGCAGCGAGGGCCCCGAGATCGGAGTGATCGGCCTCGGTTGCATGGGGATGACCTGGGCCTACGACCCGCAGAGCCGCGACGACGAGACTTCGATCGGCGTGATCCGGCAGGCCCTGGACCTCGGCGTCACGCTGATCGACACGGCCGACATCTACGGCCCGTACAGCAACGAGGAGGTGGTCGGCGCAGCTCTGGCCGGCCCCCACCGGGAGCGTGCGGTGCTGGCGACCAAGGTGGGGCTGGTGCCCGGCAGCGGCACCGAGCGGGTGGTCCGCAACGGCCGGCCCGAGCACGTCCGGCAGGCGATCGACGCGAGCCTGCGCCGGCTCGGCACCGACCACGTCGACCTGTACCAGCTGCACCGGGTGGACCCGGAGGTGCCGATCGAGGAGACCTGGGGCGCGCTGGCCGAGGCGGTCGAGGCCGGCAAGGCCCGCCGGATCGGGCTCTCCGAGGTGGGTGTCGAGGAGATCAAGCGGGCGCAGGCGGTGCACCCCGTGGCGTCCGTGCAGTCCGAACTGTCGCTCTGGACGCGGGACGCGCTGGCCGAGGTGCTGCCGTACACCGAGGCGGAGGGCATCGCCTTCCTGCCGTTCTCGCCGCTCGGCCGGGGCTTCCTGACCGGCAGCATCTCGTCCTTCGACGAGCTGCCGGCGGACGACTTCCGCCGCTCGCTGCCGCGCTTCCAGCAGGACGCCCTGAAGGCGAACCTGGCGCTGGTGGAGAGGGTCGGGGCGGTCGCGGAGCGGGTCGGCGGGACGCCCGCCCAGGTGGCGCTGGCGTGGGTGCTGGCGCAGGGGCGGTACGTGCTGCCGATCCCGGGCACCAGGACGCCGCGCTACCTGGTCGACAACGCGGCGGCGGCCGAGCTGGTGCTCTCGGCGGCCGACCTCGCCGAGCTGGACGCGCTGCCGGCGCCGACCGGCGGGCGGTACTGAACCGCCCCGTGCGGCGGTCCGCCCGGCGTGCCCGGCACACCCGGCGTGCCCGGCGCGCGGTGGCCGTCGCCGGCGGTCACCGCCCCGCCCGGTGGCCGCGCCCGGCCCGGCGGCGACGGCCCCGCCCGGCCGCGCTCAGTGCCCCTTGACCCAGACCATCTTCCGCCCGGTCTCGCCCGGTGCCCGCAGCGCGGCGCCGGTGACCCGGTCGAGCCGGTAGCCGAGCCTGCGCGGCACGGCGGCGCTGGCGGTGTTGGCCTCGTCGCAGTGGATCTCGATCCGCCCGATGCCGGGCAGGGCGAGCGCCGCCTCCGTCACGGCCCCGGCCGCGGTGGTGGCGATGCCCCGCCCGAGGTGGTCGGCGCTGAGCCAGTAGCCGAGTTCCAGCGCGCCCGGGCCGATCCGCCCGTGCAGGCCGAACGAGCCGATCACCCGCCCGGGTTCGGCGTCCAGGCCGACCAGGTAGATGAAGTCGGTGCCGGCGTCCCAGGCCGCGGAGCCGGCCACGGCGAGTTCGGCGGTCTGGGCGGGGGTGGGTGCCTCGGCGGCCCACTCCAGCCAGGGCCGCAGGTGTTCCAGGTTGGCCCGGACTGCGGCGTTGAGCGCGGGTGCGTGGGCGGGGGACCGGCGGTGCAGCGTGATGCCCCCGGCCGGCCGCAGGAGTTCCGGCGGCCGGCCGGGGGTGACCGCCCCGGGGGCGGTGCGCGGAGTCCCGGGCCTGGGCACGTCCCCGCACGGTTGTGGCATGACGTGGCTCATGACAGCGATTATGGCGACGTCCTGTACCTGTCACCACCGGCCGTCGCCGCGCGGCGGCACCGCCCGGGGGCGCGTCAGAGGCGCACCAGCACCTCGTCGAGCTCCTTGCGCTGCAGATCCGGCACGCGCGCCCCCTCGGCGGGGTAACCGACCGGGATCACGTAGGCGGCCCGCTCCTCCAGGGGCCGTTCGCACACCTCGTTGAGGAACTTCATCGGGCTCGGGGTGTGGGTGAGGGTGGCCAGGCCCGCCTGGTGCAGCGAGGCGAGCAGCAGGCCGACCGCGATCCCCACCGACTCCTTGGTGTAGTACGGGCGTGGCGAGTTGGGGCCCTTGTGCACCTCGAAGACGACGATCACGGCCGGGGCGTCCTCCAGGAACGGCTTCTCCCAGTCGGTGCCGATCGGCGCCAGTGCGGCCAGCCACTCCGGGGAGGCCCGGTGGGCGTAGAACTCGCGCTCCTCCGCCTCGGCGGCCTCGCGCAGCCGCCGCTTGCGCTCCGGGTCGGTGATCACCACGAACCGCCACGGCTGGACGTGCGCGCCGCTCGGCGCGGTGTTGGCGGTACGGATCGCCCACTCGACCACGTCGTCCGGGATCGGACGGGTCGAGTAGTCGCGGACGGTCCGGCGCTGCGCCATCACGTCGTGGAAGGACCTGCTCCGTGCCCCGGCCTCGTGGGCGGGCACCGTCATCGGGCGGAGCGGGACGCTCGGGTACGGCGTCCCGGCTGCCACAGTGCTGTCAACCATGGGCGACAGCACAGCACATGACGACCGGCCGGGGAAGGGGTCAGGTTCGGACCACGTCCCCGGGCCGGTCGCGCGGACCGGTGCTCGCGCCCGGACGGCCGGGCGCCTCAGCTCTCCTGCACGCGGCCCCCGCCGACCTCTATCCGCCGGTTCACCGAGACGGTGTCCAGCATCCGGCGGTCGTGCGTGACCAGCAGCAGCGTGCCGGTGTAGGAGGCCAGCGCCGACTCCAACTGCTCGATGGCGGCCAGGTCCAGGTGGTTGGTGGGCTCGTCCAGCACCAGCAGGTTCACCCCGCGCGCCTGGAGCAGCGCGAGCGCGGCCCGGGTCCGCTCACCCGGGGAGAGGGTGCCGGCGGGGCGCATCACGTGCACCGCCTTCAGGCCGAACTTGGCCAGCAGGGTGCGCACCTCCTCCGGCGACAACTCCGGTACGGCGGCGGCGAACGCGTCGGACAGCGGCTCCCCGCCGAGGAACAGCCCGCGTGCCTGGTCCACCTCGCCGACCACCACGCCGGAGCCCAGGGCGGCGCTGCCGGAGTCGAGTTCGAGGCGTCCGAGCAGTGCGGCCAGCAGGGTGGACTTGCCGGCGCCGTTGGCGCCGGTGATGGCGATCCGGTCGGCCCAGTCGATCTGGAGGTCCACCGGGCCGAGGACGAAGTCCCCGCGCCGGACGGTGGCCCCGCGCAGGGTGGCGACCACGGAACCGGAGCGCGGCGCGGTGGCGATCTCCATCCGCAGCTCCCACTCCTTGCGGGGCTCGTCGACCACGTCCAGCCGCTCGATCATCCGCTGGGTCTGCCGCGCCTTGGACGCCTGCTTCTCGGTGGACTCGGTCCGCATCGCGCGGCCGATCTTGTCGTTGTCGGAGGACTTGCGGCGGGCGTTGCGCACGCCGTGCTCCATCCAGCCGCGCTGCATCCGGGCCCGGGCCTCCAGACCGGCCTTGGTGTCGGCGTACTCCTCGTACTCGTCACGGGCGTGCCGACGGGCCGTCGCGCGCTCCTCCAGGTACGCGTCGTAGCCGCCGCCGTACAGGTTGACCTGCTGCTGGTGCAGGTCCAGCTCCAGCACCTTGGTCACCGTGCGGGCCAGGAACTCGCGGTCGTGGCTGATCAGCACGGTGCCCGCGCGCAGACCCTTGACGAAGGACTCCAGCCGCTCCAGGCCGTCCAGGTCGAGGTCGTTGGTGGGCTCGTCGAGCAGGAAGACGTCGTAGCGGGAGAGCAGCAGCGAGGCGAGACCGGCCCGGGCGGCCTGGCCGCCGGAGAGCGCGGTCATCGGCAGGTCGAGGGAGACCTTCAGCCCGAGCGAGTCGGCGACCTCCTCGGCCCGCTCCTCCAGGTCGGCGCCGCCCAGCTCCAGCCAGCGGTCCAGGCTCGACGCGTAGGCGTCGTCGGCGCCCGCCACGCCGTCCACCAGGCCCTGGGTGGCCTCGTCCAGCTCGGCCTGCGCGGCGGCGACCCCGGTCCGGCGGGCCAGGAAGTCGCGGACCGACTCGCCCGGGCGGCGCTCCGGTTCCTGGGGGAGGTGGCCGATGTTGGCGGAGGCCGGGCTGAGGCGCAGCGAGCCGCCCTCGGGGGTGTCCAGGCCGGCCAGCAGGCGGAGCAGGGTCGACTTCCCCGCCCCGTTGACGCCGACCAGACCGATCACGTCGCCGGGGGCGACGACCAGGTCCAGGCCGGAGAAGAGGGTGCGCTCGCCGTGGCCGGCGGCGAGGTCCTTGACGACGAGTGTGGCGCTCATGATGGACCCGATTCTAGGCGGGCCGCGGGGACCGGTGTGCGGGGGAGGCCGGGGACCGCCGGCCGGGGACGCGTGCGAGGGGTGCGGTGGAACTGCCGTCCGGGACCGTCGGGAACGCCGCCGGGGCCGCAGCGGAGGTGCTGCGGCCCCGGCGGGGGCGGGCTCAGAACGTGCCCGAGGTCACTTGCTCTTCTTGGAGAAGTAGTCCAGCGCGTGCTGGGCCACGTCGTCCAGGTACGGGCCGGCCTCCCAGGTGTTGTCGGACCCGCCGATGGAGGTGTCCGAGACCAGCACCTGCTTGCCGTCCTTGGTGGTGAACCAGCCGCCGCCGCTGTCGCCGCCGGTGCCGTTGCAGCCGATCATCAGCATCGTCGGGCGGGCCGGGTCCATCGAGCGGCGGGCCGGCTTCCCGCTGTCGCAGTGCTCCAGCTCCATGCCGTCGAAGGGCTTGCCGGCCGGGTAGCCGTAGCTGCTCACGGCGGTGATCTGGTCACGCGGGGCGTTGAACCAGATCGGCACCGAGCCGCCGACGACCTCCTCCAGGGACCTGCCGCTGCCGTCCGGGTTGGCCACCCGGAGGATGCCGAAGTCGTACTGGCTCCACGGGCCGCCGTTCTCCGGGTCCGCCTCGCCCGCCCACTGCGGGGCGATCATGCCCGCGACCGCGCCCCACTCGCCGTACGGCTCGGCCTGCGCGAGCGAACCCTGCTTGCCGCCGCTCAGCGCACCGGTGCTGTTGAACGCCGGGGCGAAGGTGATGTTGGTGTGGTACTTGCCGCCCTTGCCGCCGTGCAGGCAGTGGCTCGCCGTCCACACCAGGTTGCTCCGGCCGGGGTTGGCCGGGTCGGAGACCACGGTGCCGGAGCAGACGTACTCCTCGCTGCCCTTCTGGAAGAACAGCTTGCCGTTCACGTGGTACTGCTTCGCGAACGGGTGCGGGACGGGCTTCTCCTCGATCAGCTTCGGCTGCGGGTCGTTGCCGCCGTCCCCCGGGGGCTGCGTGGTCGGCTGGGCCGGTCGGCTGGGCTGGGCCGTGGGCTGCGCGGGCGGCTGGGTGGGCGCCGCGCCGGTGGGCTGGGCGGCCGTCGGCTGCGCGGTGGGCTGCCCGCCCGGGCCCGGCTTGTAGGGCTTGGCCTTCAGGATCTTCTGCAGGTCCCAGTAGCCCTTGACGGCCGGGGTGATCACGTTCTGCTGGGCCCACTTGTCCCAGTCGTCGAAGTTCCACTTCTTCAGCTCGTCGACGCTGGGCAGCTTGAGCGGCGCCGCACCCGGCTTGTCGGTGGTTCCGGCGGTGGCCGCGGCGGTCGGCGCCGCGACCGGGTCGGTGTTCTCCGGGCCGCACGCGGTCGCGACGACCACGGTCAGTGCGACGACGGAGGCGCCCAGCGCGGCGCGCGTCGCCCGGGATATCGGTGACATGTGTTCAGTTCCCCCTGTGGATGCACGCCACGGCCCCGCGCGGCCCGGAGGCCCGCGGGTGTGGCGGTTGTGGCAGGGGAGGAGTCTGCCACGCGGTGCGGACCGGTCCCGGTCCCCGGAGCGGTCCGGGGCGCGGCTGTCACCGGATCGGCACGCGATCGGCACGGAACGCCCAACGGAACACCGAACGGAACGCCCGACGGAACGCCGGGGCGGGCGGCAGGGCAGGTGGCAGGGGGGCGGGGCGGCCTGCGGATCGGTGGGCGATCGGTGGATCCCCACGTCGGCGCCCGGTCGGCGGGACCGTCGGGGGAAAACCGGTTGCACGGTCCTGCGCGCCTTCGTAGCGTGGTTCCCGTCAGCCGCCAGAACAGGAGAAGGCCGTTGCTCTACTGAGGTCCCGAGACACCGCCCCCGCCGCGCCGCAGCCATGTCGCTGCCCGCGGTCCGTGAGTGTGCGAGTGCCCGACCTCAGTGGTGAGCCGACCCGGCGTCCCCCGTCCTGCTGACGACCCCGGTCGCCCGTTCCCGGCCCACCCCTTCCGGCCTCCGCCTCCCCCCGCGGTGTCTCCCGTGTTGCCCTGCGACCCCGAGTCGCCCCGCGACCGCACCGCCGTTCCGCGACGCCGCCGTTCCACGGCCGCGTCCCCGCCGGACGGCCGTCGGGCCGCTCCACGACCACGGCCGGTGACCGGCCACGTCCGGCAATGCCCGGGAGGCTTCCATGGCACAACCCACCACCTCGCTCCTCTGCACCGACCTCTCCTTCGAGTGGCCGGACGGCAGGCCCGTCCTCGACGGCTTCCACCTCGCGGTCGGCCCCGGGCGCACCGGACTGATCGGGCTCAACGGCGCCGGGAAGTCCACCCTGCTGCGGCTGCTGGCCGGTGAACTCACCCCCGCCTCCGGCACCGTCAAGGTGGCCGGGGAGATCGGCTACCTGCCGCAGGGCCTCACCCTGGACACCGCCCTGCGGGTCGACGAGGCGCTCGGCGTCCGGGCCGTCCGCGAGGCCCTGCACGCCGTCGAGGCCGGCTCCACCGACCAGCGCCACTTCGACGCGGTCGGCGACGACTGGGACGTCGAGGAGCGCGCCCGCGCCCTCCTCGACCGGCTCGGCCTGCACCGGCTCGACCTGGACCGCACCACCGGCGAACTCTCCGGCGGGGAAGCGGTGCTGATGCGCCTCGCCGCCCTGCTGCTGCGCCGCCCCGACGTCCTGCTGCTCGACGAGCCGACCAACAACCTCGACCGGGCCGCCCGCGAGCGGCTCTACGAGACGGTGGCCGGCTGGGGCGGCATGATGGTGATCGTCAGCCACGACCGCGAGCTGCTCCAACACGTCGACCAGATCGCCGAACTGAGGGACGGGCAGGTCTCGTGGTACGGCGGCAACTTCGCCGAGTACGAGCGCACCGTCGCCGCCCAGCAGGAGACGGCCGAGCGGCTCCTGCGCAGCGCCGAGGCCGATGTCGAGCGCCAGAAGCGGGACCTCACCGAGGCACGGACCAAGCTCGATCGCAGCGCGAGCTACGGCAGGAAGCGCTCGGTCACCCGCAACGATCCGCACATCTTCGCCGGGAAGCTCAAGCGCCAGGGCCAGGAGACCGCCGGCCGCCTCCAGGGCATGCACACCGAGCGACTGGAGGAGGCGAGGCGCCGGCTCACCACCGCCGAGGAGGCGGTCCGGGACGACGCCGAGATCCGGATCGACCTGCCCCGTACCGCCGTTCCGGCGGGCCGCACCGTCCTTACCCTGGACAAGGTCCGACTGCCCTACGGCGCCACCGCCGACCTCGACCTGCGCGGACCGGAGCGGATCGCCCTGGTCGGCCGCAACGGATCCGGCAAGACCACCCTGCTGCGCACCATCGCCGGTGAACTCGCCCCGCTGCAGGGCGAGGTGACCACACCGGTGCCGCTGCGCCACCTCCCGCAGCGGCTCGACCTGCTGGACGACGGCCTGACGGTCGCGGGGAACGTCAAGCTGTTCGCGCCCGGTGCCGGGGACAACGCGATCAGGGCCCGGCTCGCCCGCTTCCTGTTCCGCGGCGGCCGGGCCGACCAGCTCGCCGCCACGCTCTCCGGCGGCGAGCGGTTCCGCGCGACGCTGGCGGCGCTGCTGCTGGCCGACCCGCCGCCGCAGCTGCTGCTGCTCGACGAGCCGACCAACAACCTCGACCTGGCCAGTGTCCGCCAGCTCACCCAGGCGCTCGCCGCCTACCGGGGCGCCCTGGTCGTGGCCAGCCACGACCTGCCGTTCCTGCGCGGCCTCGGGATCACCCGCTGGCTGGAGCTGGACGGCGAGCTGAGGAGGGTGGAGCCGATGTGACGATCGGTGTCTCGGCCCGGTCGGCCCGGTCGGCGCGGGTCGGCGCCCGGGCCGAGACACCGGTGTGCCGGGGGCCGGGGTGGTGGACCCGCAGGGTGGCGGGTCCACCCCCTACTCCGCGCGGGGAGCGCCGCCGAGGACGCGTCGGGCGGTGGTCAGGGCGGAGTCCCGTCCCAGGCTCAGCTCCTCGTCGGTGAAGACCGGGGTCGCGATGTCCGGCGGGATGCCCGGGCCGTCGAAGGTGGTGCCGGCACGGGTGAGGAACTTCTCGTTCGGCAGGACGGCCGTGAACGCGTCCGAGACGGGCTTGAACATGATGTCGGAGAAGACGCCCTGGGTGTTCTCGCCGATCCGGACCGCCGCCGGGCGCCGTTCCATCAGCGCCTGGGTGAACGTCTCGCCCGCGCTCACCGTCGAACCGGCGGTGAGCAGGGCCACCGGGCCGGTGAACCGCGTCGCGGCGGCCGGCCGGACCGGGACGTGCTGCGGGGCGGTGAAGCGGGTCGGGTCGGCCGGGTCGTTCCGGGCGACCTTGCGGTAGGCGAGGTACGGCCGGTCGGTCAGCCGGGCGGCGATCCGCAGCCCGAGTTCGTCCGACCCGCCACCGTTCAGCCGGAGGTCGATCACCAGACCGTGCAGCTGCCCGGGGCGGGCCAGGAGCGTGTCCAGGGCCCGGTCCAGCTCGGCGGCGTGGGCCGGGTACCCGCCGTCGTCGACGTACCCGTCGAAGGCGCTCACCCGCAGGTAGCCGATCCCGCCGGGCAGCTCGCCGACGCCCAGCGCTCCCCGGCCGAACGTCCGCTCCGGGGCGATCAGTTGGGCGGCGACGGCCTTCGCCGCCAGTTCCTGCACCTCGTCGGTGGGCTCCCGGGTGCCCGGCCGCTGACCGGCGAAGACGGCACCGAGCCCCCCGTCGGCCCGCTTGCGGGCCAGCGCGGTGTGGGCGTCCCCGAGCGGCCGGAGCATGTCGACGAAGATCTGCTGGAGATCGTCGTCGGTGGTCTGCGCGGTGATCCGTGCCCGCTGGGTGGCTCCGACGGCGTGCCAGTCGATGCCCTTGGCGGCGAAGAACGGGTAGTTCTCCTCGAAGGTCGCCCAGAACCGGTCGAAGGCCGAGAAAGGGTCCTGCGGCGCAGGCCGGCGGCAGAGCGCCGGCAGGCCGCCCGGCAGCCGGGCCAGGTCCTTGGTCGCGCTGGCCCCGTCGTCCTTGTACACGGCCCGGTTGCGGCCGTCGGGGGTGACCGTCAGCTCGCCGTAGGCCTTGCCGGGCGAGCCGAACCTGACGGCCCCGCCGGGCCCCGGGGGGCCGACCTGCTCGGCCCTCACCCGGCCGGGGGTGCAACTGATCCGGGTCACGTCGTAGGTGGTGAGCGCGGTTCCGGTGAACTCGACGATCGTCCCGTAGCCGTCCACCTGCCAGGCGCCCGCCAGCCGGCCGACGCCCGGCCGCCTCGCGTCGTCCGCCGCGGCGGGTGCGGCCCGGGCCGCACCGACCGCCCCCGCGGTCACCGCGAGGGCCACTGCCGCGACTCCCGCCGTCCTGGCCGCGGCGCGGGGCCGGGTGCGCCGCTCGGTCGTCCTGGCCGGGGTGTTCCTGTGCCTCATCGTCCGTCTCCGGTTGCTCGGGTGGTGCCTCTGTCGTGCCGGGTCCTGCGTGCCGTGGCCTCCGCCGCCGAGGGCCCGCAGGCGTTCGTGCTGCGTGCAGCGGGCTGTGGTGTGTGCCGGTGCGGGTGGGCTGCGGCGGTGGGTGCGGTGCTACCCGGCCGGACCGGCGAGGATCCGCCGGGCCTCGGTGAGCGCCGAGTCGCGGCGGCCGTCCGGTTCCTCCGCCCGCGCCCGCGCCCGAGGCCCGCGCCCGAGGCCGGCGCCGTCGCCGCGACCCCCGCCGCCCGTGCGGCGTCGCCGAACCCGCCACCCCTGAAACCCGGACCGGACCCCGCCCCCATGTCCGGGCCTCCCCCGCGGAAGCCCTCCGCCGCCCACGACCGACGGTACGGATCCGGCGCACGTCCGCACGTCCACCCGCAGGGCGGTCCCCACCGGGACCCCAGAGGTACACCGCCTCCGCCCCGCCTCCGCCCGGAGGCGTACGGCCGTGAATCCCGCGGACGAGGCCCGCCCGTCGGTCGGCGGGGCTGCCGGCCACCGCGGCCCCGGTGCCGTCCACGCGGTGCCGGTCCGGTACCCAACTCCCGTACGCTCCAGTACCATCGGCGCCATGCCAGCGCTCAACATCGAGTACACGGAGCACGAGCTCGCCGCCATCCGCGAGGCGGCGGCCGCCGACGGGAAGAGCGTCAAGGCGTACGTGCACGACCTCAGCGTGCGGGAGCAGCAGCGGCGGGTGTTCGTCGACCACGCGGTGGCGTTCTGGAACGCGCACCGGGAGGAGTTCGACGAGGCGTTCCCGGAGGACGCGCCGGCGGCGTGAGCGTGCGTAGGGGCGCGGGCCGGGCGGCCGGGACGGGCGGGGCGGGAAGGGTGCCGCGATGATGCTGCTGCGCGTCGATCTGCGCTGGCTGCTCGACATCCAGGAGCAGGCCTCGCCCGAGGACCTGAGCGTGCGCGACTACTCGGCGCTGCAGGCGGCCGTCGCGCGGCACCGGGTGAACACCGCGCAGCTCGGCCACGACGCCGATCCGGCCTGGTGCGCGGCCACGTTGATGCACACCATCGTGCTGCTGAGGCCGCTGCCGGTGCGCAACAACCTCTACGCCTGCATGACCACGGCCGCGTACATGCACGCGGCCGGGGAGGGCATCGACCCGCCGTACGGCGCGCTGGTGGAGCTGGCGCGGGACATCGGCGAGGGGCGGGCGGACGTGTTCGCGGCGGCCGACCGGGTCCGCTCCTGGAGGATCTGAGCGGGGTCCGGGCCGGCCGCCGCGAGGACGGGACGGGTGTGGGGGCGGGGGAGCGGCGCGGTCAGGCCTCGGAAGGGAGGGCGGTCCGGCGGAGCTTGCCGGCGACCAGGGTGCCCAGCCGGTCCAGCCCCACCACGACGGCACCCAGGACGACGAACTCGACCGTCAGCAGCGCGATCTGACCCCAGACGTAGCCGTACCCCTCGGTCGTCGGGTCGAAGAAGAAGTAGGGGTACGGCATCGGGTAGTTGGAGAACAGCGCGTTGCGGGCCAGCACGATCCCCGCGTAGCCGAGCGGGAACGCCAGCCAGAGCGGGATGTCCCGCCAGGAGGAGGCGTTGCGCGGCCGGAGCACCAGCCAGTCGGCGATGACCAGCACCGGCGTGACGTAGTGCAGGAAGAACGACGACCAGTGCTGGAGCTTGTCCGGCCCGTCGAAGAGCCCGGGCAGCGGGTTGGCGCCGTGCTCCAGCAGGACGTGCGAGACCAGGCCGGTGATCAGGATGTACAGCGTGGCGGCGCCGCGCAGCCGGGGTGCGGGGGCGTCGACGGTGCCGCGCTTGACCATCCAGTAGACGGCGCCGATGAAGTAGCCGAGCACGATCACGTTGCTCTGGATGGTGAAGTACACCAGCGGCGCGGTCTGGAGGGTCAGGCCGAGGCCCGCCGAGAGCACGATGCCGAGGCGCCACCAGAGCGCCGGGCTGGTCCGGACTGACATACGGTCACCAGTTCGTTTCAGGCGATACGGGAGGTATCGGACGGTCGGGAGGGGAAGGTCGCACTCTACCCGCCGGTAGGCCCGGGGTGGAAGAAACGTCCCGCGCCCCCGTCCGTCCCGCCCGCGCGCCCGTCCGTCCACCCGCGCGCCCGCACCGCGGCGGCCCCGGCCTGGCGGTTCAGCCCGGCAGGACGAAGCCCGACTCGTACGCCGCGATCACCGCCTGGGTGCGGTCCCGGGCGCCCAGCTTGGCGAGCACGCTGCCGACGTGTGTCTTGACCGTCTCCTGGCTGACGACGAGTTTCGCGGCGATCTCGCCGTTGTTGAGCCCGGCCGCCATCAGCCGCAGCACCTGGCCCTCCCGCTCGGTGAGCCGCCCGATCGGTCCGCGGTCCCGCTCCGTGGGTTTGTCGGCCGAGCCGTACCGGAGGGCCAGCTCGCGAACGGCTGCCGGGAAGAGCAGTGAGTCGCCGCGCGCGATCAGTCGCACCGCCTGCACCATCTCCTCCGCGCGGGCCCGCTTCAGCAGGAACCCGGCGGCGCCCGCCCGCAGCGCGTCGTAGACGTGGTCGTCGTGTTCGAAGGTGGTGACGACCAGGATCCTGGGCGGGTCGGCCATGCCGCCGACCAGCTGCTCGGTGGCCCGGATGCCGTCGATGCCGGGCATCCGGACGTCCATCAGCACCACGTCCGGGCGCAGCCGGCGCACCAGCGGCACGACCTCGGCGCCGTCGGCGGCCTCGCCGACCACGGTGAGGTCCGGTTCGGCGTCGATCACCACCCGCAGGCCCGTCCGGACCAGCCGCTCGTCGTCGGCGATCACCACCCGGACGGTGCCGCCCGCCGGATCGCCGGCGCCCCCGGCGCCCCCGGCGCCCCCGGCGCCCCCGGTGACTGCGGTGACTGCGGTGTTCACGGCACCTCCGGTGCTCGCAACGTTCATCGCTCTCCTCCTGCCGGCAGCCAGACGGCCAGCCGCCACGTCGTCCCGTCGTCCGCCGGCCCGGCCTCGCAGCCGCCGCGCAGCGCCGCCGCCCGCTCGCCGATCCCGCGCAGCCCGCGCCCGCCGCCGGGGCGGCCGGGCCGGGCCGGGCCGACCGGGTTGGTCAGTTCGATCTCCAGCCGCCCGCCGACCGGTCCGACCCGCAGCCGTGCGGGCGCGGGGCCGGCGTGCCGGAGCACGTTGGTGAGGCCCTCCTGGACGATCCGGTACGCCTCGCGGGAGAACGCGGCCGGCAGCCGGTCCAGGCCGGGGGACAGCTCGGCGTCGACCGTCAGCCCGGTGCGGGCCAGCTGGCGAAGCAGGTCGTCCAGCCCGGCGAGCGTGGGCCCGGCGGGCCCGGCCTCCGCACGGTCCTCCTCCCGCAGCAGGCCCAGGACGGCGTCCAGTTCGGCGACCGCGCCGCGCGCGGTCTCCTCGATGGCCGCCAGCGCCTCGGCGGCGAAGTCCGGGTCGGTCCGCAGGACCCGGGCGGCGGCCGAGGCCTGGATGCCCACAGCGCTGAGCGCGTGCCCGACCGAGTCGTGCAGCTCGCGGGCCAGCCGGTTGCGCTGGGCGAGGACGGTGGCGCGCCGTTCGGCGGCGGCCACGCGTTCGTCCGGGGTCGGGCCGAGCAGGACGGGCGCCCAGCGGGCGAGCAGCGCGCCGAGGCCCGCGCTGGTGGAGACGATCAGGGCGAGCAGCGCGAGGCCCGTCAGCGGGCCGGGCAGCCAGCCGGGGAAGCCGCGGTCCTCCCAGAACCGGACCAGCTCCTCCAGCCCGGTGGGGGAGAACAGCAGCACCATCGCGAACGGTGTCCCGGCCAGCGTCATGCCGCTGACGACGCCGCCGAACAGCACGTGCAGGACGTACCAGGCGGCGGTCCGCCGCCGGGCCGCCCAGGACCGGGCCGGGCCGGTGACCACCTCGTCCGGGCGGGCCGGCGTGCAGAGCGCCCGCGCGGCGGCGCCCTCCAGGGCCCGGGCGATCGGCACCAGCGCGGTGACGGCGGCCATCGGGAGCGACAGGCCCAGGGCGGCGAAGTGGAGCAGGAGCTGGCGCAGCGGGCCGTTGCGCTGGTCGAGGCTGCCCAGGACGACGGCCGAGAGCATCCAGTACGGCATCAGCAGCGCGCCGCCCAGGACCAGGTGCACCCAGCGCAGTCGGGCCCGCCGCCCGAACAGCGCACCCGCCGCCCGCCGTACCGCCGCGCCCCTGCCGGCGCCCGTCCCCGGTCGCCTCCCCGCGCCCGCCTCCGCGCCCGTCCCCGTGCTCGCCCCCGTGATCACTGCGCAGACTCTACGTCAGCAGTACGGGAGCGGCCGAGGTCCGGCGCCTTCCGGGCGGTCCCCCGGAGCGCCGCCGCGCGTTCGACCAGGGCGATCGCGCCGACCGTCAGCACCAGCAGGCCGGTCACCACCTGCGCCGACTCCACCAGCGGGAGCAGCCCGGGCACGGCCCGGCCGAGCCCGGCCACCTCGGTGGTCGTTCCGAACGCCACCAGCTGCCACGACCCCCAGCCGAAGACCGACCCGGCCGCCGTCCAGGCCACCGCCAGTGGCACCCGCAGCCGCCACCCGGGCCGGATCCGGAACACCAGGAGGAGTAGCGCGACCGCCGCCGCTACGGCCGCCGCGGCGGTCACCCCGTCCATCACCGCGACGCCCCGGCTGTGCTGCTCCCGCCACTCCAGCGGCAGCCCGGCGTGCCCGCCGAAGGCCCAGTAGAGGCGGGCCGAGGCCACCCCGGCGGCGAGCGGCGCGGCCACGCAGGCGAACGTCCGCTGGACGGTGAGGGTGGGGGAGCGGGGCAGGTCGCCGATCCGGTCGTGCAGCAGTCCGGCCCAGCGCTGCCGCGCGTACAGCAGGAACCCGGTGATCAGGGCCAGGCCCTGGACGGCGAACCCGCCGTACACCACGGGGAAGATCCAGCCGCTCGGCCCGTCGTCGGCACCGGCGGCGGGCTCCTCGGGGCCGAACACCACGGTGGTGAGCAGGAAGAGCGGCAGCGCCACCAGGATCGTGCCGAGCAGCCCGGTGGCCACCCACATCGGGAAGGCCAGCAGCCCGGCCGGGGCCCGCAGGCCCCACGGCCGGACGAAGGACAGCGCGAGCACCACGGCGATCGCGTCCATGCCGAAGGTGAGCAGGTTGACCAGCCACAGGTCGTCCATGGCGTCGGCGTCACCGGCCCCGACCGGGTGGCCGGTGAGCCAGAGCAGTTTGAGGGCGAGGTACGGCAGGGTCGCGGCGACGGCCACCACGGCCGCCGCGGCGCGTACCCGGCCGACGGGCGGCGCGGCGGGGGCCGGGGCCGGACGGAGCGCGGTCGTCGAGGTCATGCGGCCACGCTCCCGCGCGGGGGACCGCCGGCGCGTCCTCCGTGAACGGGATCCGCCTCCCCCGCCAGGGGGATCCGGCGGGGAGGGCGCGGTTCCGGGGGAGGAGCGGGAGGTGCGGGGCGGCCCCGGGCCGGCTCCGGTGCGACCGGCGTGCGGCACCGGGCGGGGCGGGTCCGAAGGTCTTGTTACCGACGGGTCGCTTCCCTATCATCGCGGGTGTGACAGCTTTACTGTCAGACCTCGGAGGGGCAGGGGCGCCCGTGCGTGACGGTGGTGTGCGTGGGAACGGCGGCCCGCTGGCCGGGGTCCGCGTGGTCGAACTCGCGGGGATCGGCCCCGGCCCCTTCGCCGCCATGCTGCTGGGCGATCTCGGCGCCGACGTGGTCCGGGTGGACCGCCCGGAGCCCTCGCCGCTCGGCATCGAGCCGGCGTACGACGTCGCCAACCGCAACAAGCGCTCGGTGGTGGTCGACCTCAAGTCCGCCGACGGGCCCGCGCGGGTGCTCGACCTGGCCGCCCGGGCCGACCTGCTGATCGAGGGCTACCGCCCCGGCGTCGCCGAACGCCTCGGCGTCGGGCCCGAGGACTGCCACGCCCGCAACCCGGCGCTGGTGTACGGCCGGATGACCGGCTGGGGGCAGCAGGGGCCGCTGGCCGCCCGGGCCGGCCACGACATCGGGTACACCGCGGTGGCCGGGGTGCTCGGCCTGGTCGGCCGGGCGGGCGGCGGCGCGGACGAGCCGCCCGCCGTCCCCGCCAACCTCCTCGGCGACTACGCCGGCGGCTCGCTCTACCTGGTCGTCGGCCTGCTCGCCGCGCTCCACCACGCCCGGGCGACCGGCGCCGGCCAGGTCGTCGACGCCGCGATCGTCGACGGAGCCGCCCACCTCACCGCCGTCCTTCAGGGCCTGCTCGCCGCCGGCCGGTGGCAGGACCGGCGGGGCACCAACCTGCTCGACGGCGGCGCCCCGTTCTACGCCGTCTACCAGGCCGCCGACGGCGGCCACCTCGCGGTCGGTGCGCTGGAACCGCAGTTCTACGCCGAGTTCGCGCGACTGCTGGAGCTCGGCCCGGACGCGCCCGGCCAGTGGGAGACCGACCGCTGGCCCGAGCTGCGGGCCCGCATCGCCACCCGGTTCGCGAGCCGCACCCGGGCCGCGTGGGAGGCCGTCTTCACCGGCTCCGACGCCTGCGTGGAACCGGTCCTGACGATGCGTCAGGCCGCCTCGCACGCACACCTGGTGAGCCGCTCCACCTACGTCGAGGTGGACGGCGTCACCCAGCCCGCGCCCGCCCCGCGGTTCTCCGCCACCCCGGGGGCGCTGCGCCGCCCGCCCGCCCGTCCGGGCGCCGACACCGCCGAGGTCGCCCGCGACTGGGGCGTGCCCTCCCTGGCGGCCGGGCCCCCGGGCGCCGGCTGACGGCCCGTTGCTTCCCCGGCCCCCGCCCGGCCGCCACCCCCTCGACCCTTCCCCCCAAGGAGCCCACCGTGCAACGTGATCTCTTCACCGAGGAGCACGAGGACTTCCGGGCGACCGTCCGGTCCTTCCTCGCCAAGGAGGTGCAGCCGCACTACGACCGCTGGGAGAAGGCCGGCATCGTCGACCGCGCGGCCTGGCTGGCCGCCGGCCGCCAGGGCCTGCTCGGGCTCGCCGTCCCCGCGGAGTACGGCGGCGGGGGCACCACCGACTTCCGCTACGCCGCCGTGCTCGCCGAGGAGTTCGCCCGGGCCGGCGCCTCCGGACTGGCGCTCGGCCTGCACAACGACATCATCGGCCCGTACCTCACCTCGCTCGCCACCGAGGAGCAGAAGCGCCGCTGGCTGCCCGGCTTCTGCACCGGTGAGCTGATCACCGCCGTCGCGATGACCGAGCCCGGGACCGGGTCGGACCTCCAGGGCATCCGCACCCGGGCGGTCGACGAGGGCGACCACTACCTGCTCAACGGCGCCAAGACCTTCATCTCCAACGGCATCCTCGCCGACCTGGTGGTCGTGGTCGCCCGCACCACCCCCGAGGGCGGCTCGCACGGCCTCAGCCTGCTGGTGGTCGAGCGCGGGATGCCGGGTTTCGAGCGCGGTCGCAACCTCGACAAGATCGGCCAGAAGGCCCAGGACACCGCCGAGTTGTTCTTCCAGGACGTCCGCGTCCCCAAGGGGAACCTGCTCGGCGAGCTGAACGGGGGCTTCGTCCACCTGATGCAGAACCTCGCCCAGGAGCGGCTCACCATCGCGGCCGCCGCGATCGCCGGCGCCGAGTACCTGGTCGAGATCACCACGGAGTACGTCAAGCGGCGCGAGGCCTTCGGCCGGCCGCTGGCCAAGCTCCAGCACGTCCGCTTCGAGATCGCCGAACTGGCCACCGAGTGCGCGGTCACCCGGGCCTTCGTCGACCGCTGCATCACCGAACACAACCGCTACGCGCTCACCCCGGCCGACGCCTCGATGGCCAAGTGGTGGGCGACCGAACTGCAGAAGCGGACCGCCGACCGCTGCCTCCAACTCCACGGCGGATACGGGTACATGACCGAGTACCCGGTCGCCCGGGCGTTCACCGACGGCCGTATCCAGACCATCTACGGCGGGACCACCGAGATCATGAAGGAGATCGTCGGCCGCTCCCTCCTCGGCTGACCGCGCCCGCCCGCCCCACCGCCGGCCGTCCGCTCGTCCGCTCGTCCGCTCGTCCGCCCGACCGTCCGCCCCTCGCTCCGACCGGCTTCCGACCGCCCGGACACCCGCGCAACCCTCCGCGTCTGAAAGGCTCCTCACCGTGACCACCGAAGCGTACGTCTACGACGCGATCCGCACCCCGCGCGGCCGGGGCAAGGCCGGCGGCTCGCTGCACGGCACCAAGCCGATCGACCTCGTCGTCGGCCTGATCCACGAACTGCGCCGCCGCTTCCCCGACCTGGACCCGGCGGCGGTCGACGACATCGTGCTCGGTGTGGTCAGCCCGATCGGCGACCAGGGCTCCGACATCGCCCGCATCGCCGCCATCGCGGCCGGCCTGCCCGACACCGTGGCCGGCGTCCAGGAGAACCGCTTCTGTGCCTCCGGTCTCGAAGCCGTCAACCTGGCCGCCGCCAAGGTCCGTTCGGGATGGGAGGACCTCGTCCTGGCCGGCGGCGTCGAGTCGATGTCCCGGGTCAGGATGGGCTCCGACGGCGGCGCCTGGGCGATGGACCCGATGACCAACTACGAGGGTTACTTCGTCCCGCAGGGCGTCGGCGCCGACCTGATCGCCACCATCGAGGGCCTCTCCCGCACCGACGTCGACGCCTTCGCCGCCGAGTCCCAGGCCCGGGCGGCCAAGGCCCAGGCCGACGGCCTCTTCGACCGCTCGGTCGTCCCGGTGCGCGACCGCAACGGCCTGCTCGTCCTGGAACGCGACGAGTTCATCCGCCCCGGCACCACCGTCGAGACGCTGGCCGGACTCAAGCCCTCCTTCGCCACCATCGGCGAGGCGGGCGGCTTCGACGCCGTCGCCCTGCAGAAGTACCACTGGGTGGAGGCCGTCGACCACGTCCACCACGCCGGCAACTCCTCCGGCATCGTGGACGGCGCGGCCCTCGTCGCCATCGGCAACCGCGGGATCGGCGAGCGGTACGGGCTGCGCCCGCGCGCCCGGATCGTCTCCGCCGCCGTCTCCGGCTCCGAGCCGACCATCATGCTCACCGGTCCGGCCCCCGCCACCCGCAAGGCGCTCGCCAAGGCCGGACTGACCGCCGCCGACATCGACCTGGTCGAGATCAACGAGGCCTTCGCCGCCGTCGCCCTGCGGTTCATCCGCGAGATGGGCTTCTCGCCCGAGCAGGTGAACGTCAACGGCGGCGCGATCGCCCTCGGCCACCCGCTCGGGGCCACCGGCGCGATGATCCTCGGCACCCTGATCGACGAGCTGGAGCGGCGCGACCTCCGCTACGGCCTGGCCACCCTCTGCGTGGGCGGCGGTATGGGCATCGCCACCGTCGTCGAGCGCATCTGACCCCCCTCCTGGAGACGTAGATCCCATGTCTGACACCACCATCCGCTGGGAGCAGGACCAGGACGGCGTGGTCACCCTCGTCCTCGACGACCCCACCCAGTCCGTCAACACCATGAACGAGGCCTTCACGGCCGACTTCGAGGCAACCGTCGCCCGGCTGGCCGGCCTCGGCGAGGAACTGCGCGGCGTCGTCGTCACCTCCGCCAAGAAGACCTTCTTCGCGGGCGGCGACCTCAAGCTGCTCTCCGTCGCCCGCCCCGAGGACGCCGCCGCCGTCTTCGAGAAGTCGATGCGCATCAAACGCGCCCTGCGTGCCCTGGAGACCCTGGGCAAGCCGGTGGTCGCCGCGATCAACGGCAGTGCGCTCGGCGGGGGCCTGGAACTCGCCCTCGCCTGTCACCACCGGATCGCCCTGAACACGCCCGCCAGCCGGATCGGCCTGCCCGAGGTCACCCTCGGCCTGCTGCCCGGCGGTGGCGGAGTCGTCCGCACGGTACGGCTGTTCGGCATCACCGACGCGCTGCTCAAGGTGCTGCTGCAGGGCCGCCAGTACCGGCCGGCGCAGGCGCTGGACAACGGGCTGGTCCACGAACTCGTGGAGACCCCGGAGGAGTTGACCGCCCGGGCGCGCGCCTGGATCGAGGCGAACCCGACCGCCGTCCAGCCCTGGGACGTCAAGGGGTACCGGATCCCCGGCGGTACGCCCAGCACCCCGGCGCTCGCCGCCAACCTGCCCGCGTTCCCGTCCAACCTGCGCAAGCAGCTGGCCGGCGCCCCCTACCCGGCGCCGCGCAACGTGCTCGCCGCCGCCGTCGAGGGCGCCCAGGTGGACCTCGACACGGCCATGGTCATCGAGGCCCGCTACTTCACCGAGCTGGCCTGCGGACAGACCAGCAAGAACATGATCCAGGCCCTGTTCTTCGACATGCAGGCGGTCAACTCCGGTGCCGGGCGGCCGGATTCCTTCGAGAAGCGGACGGTCCGCAAGGTCGCCGTCCTCGGCGCCGGCATGATGGGCGCAGGCATCGCCCACGCCTGCGCCAAGGCCGGCCTCCAGGTGCTGCTCAAGGACGTCACCGTCGAGGCCGCGGAGCGCGGCAAGGCCTACTCCGAGGGCCTGTTGGCGAAGGCGGTGGCCCGCGGTCGCACCACCGCGGCGCAGCGCGACGAACTGCTCGCCCGGATCACGCCCACCGCCGAGGCCGCCGACCTGGCCGGCTGCGACGCGGTGATCGAGGCCGTCTTCGAGAACCCCGAGCTGAAGCACAAGGTGTTCCAGGAGATCGAGGGCGTCGTCGCCCCGGACGCGCTGCTCTGCTCCAACACCTCCACGCTGCCGATCGGGCTGCTCGCCGAGGGCGTCGAGCGCACCGCCGACTTCATCGGCCTGCACTTCTTCTCGCCGGTCGACAGGATGCGGCTGGTGGAGATCATCCGCGGCCCGCAGACCGGGGACGAGGCGCTGGCCCGCGCCTTCGACCTGGTCCGGCAGATCGACCGGACGCCGATCGTGGTCAACGACTCGCGCGGCTTCTTCACCTCCCGGGTGATCGGCCAGTTCCTCAACGAGGGCGTGGCGATGGTCGGTGAGGGCGTCGACCCGGCCACGGTCGAACAGGCCGCCGCCCAGGCCGGCTACCCCGCCAAGGTGCTGTCACTGCTCGACGAGCTGACCCTCACCCTGCCGCGGAAGATCCGTGACGAGTACCGGCGGTCCGTCGAGGCGGCCGGCGGTGAGTGGACCGCCCACCCCGCCGACGCGGTGGTGGACCGGATGGTCGACGAGTTCGGCCGCCCCGGCCGCAGCGGCGGCGCCGGCTTCTACGAGTACGGCGAGGACGGGAGGCGCGGCCGGCTCTGGCCGGGTCTGCGCGAGCACTTCACCCGGGCCTCGGTGGAGGTCCCCTTCGAGGACCTCAAGGAGCGGATGCTGTTCAGCGAGGCGCTGGACTCGGTCCGCTGCCTGGAGGAGGGCGTGCTCACCTCCGTCGCCGACGCCAACGTCGGTTCCATCCTCGGCATCGGCTTCCCGGCCTGGACGGGTGGCGTCCTCCAGTACGTCAACGGCTACCCGGGCGGGCCGGCCGGCTTCGCGGCCCGCGCCCGCGAACTCGCCGCCGCGTACGGCGAGCGGTTCGCGCCGCCGGCCCTGCTGGAGCGGATCGCCGCCGAAGGCCGCACCTTCAGGGACTGACGTACCGTCAACCGGGCGAGGCCCCGTCCTCCGCGGCCTCGCCCAGTTCCTCCCGGAGCGACCGCTGGAACGCCGTCACCAGCGCCTGCGCCACCATCGGCCGGATGTGGCCCGTGAGCGCCTTCATCCGCTCCACCTCGTCCGGCGCCGGCTCGCTCTCCCGGTACGGCCGCCACACCGTCTCCCGGAACAGCCGCTGCAACTCCCGCGCCGTCGCCCGGCTGTGCTCCAGCACCACCGCGCGCGCGGCCTGCAGCGTCTCCAGGGGGATCGGCACGTCCAGGATCCGCACGCCCAGCGGCAGCAGTCCCGGGTCCACCCGGAACACGTCCGGGTCCGCCGTCCGCTCCAGTGCCCCCATCGCGGCCAGCCGGTCCACCTGCTCCTCGGACAGTCCCCGCCCGGCCCGCCGCTCCAGCTGCACCCGGCCCACCTCCTCCGGCGTCTCCGGCGTCCACGACGCCACCAGCGCCCGGTGGATCGCCAGGTCCAGCGGGGTCGAGTCGTGCGGCAGCCGCCCCAGGTACCGCTCGATCGCGGCCAGGGTCAGGCCCTGCCGCTGCAACTCCTCGATCAGCCCCAGCCGGTCCAGGTGCTCCGCCCCGTACCACCCGACCCGCCGGGCCCCCAGTACCGGCGGCGGCAGCAGCCCCTTCGTCCCGTAGAACCGCACCGTCCGGACGGTCACCCCCGCCCGCGCCGCCAACTCGTCGACCGTCAGCCGCACCTCCACCCCCGCCTCCCGCTCCGCGCCCGCCGCATCCCGCACCGTCACTGTGACACCGCGAGTGTGACACTGCTGTGCCACCCGGTCCACTGCCGCCGCCCGCCGCCCCGGCCGCCCGCCGCCCCGGCCTCCCGGGGAGTCCGGGTACGGCGCCGGGCCCGCGCTCCGTGGGGAGCGCGGGCCCGGCGGTCGTGGCAGCGGTGGTGCCGACGGCGGACGACCGCGTCGGCGTCAGCGGGTGGCGGTGTCGACGAGGTCGGGGTGGTGGCGGCGGGTGACCTCGGGGTGGGCCCTCGTGTATCCCTTCCACTCGTTGAAGCCGAAGTCGGCGTAGAGCGGGTTGGCCGGGTCCTGGGTGGCGCCCGGGGCGTGGTGGGCGAGGGGGAAGTCCAGCGGTTCGACGTGGGCGTCGAGCCGCGGGTTGTAGAAGAAGGGGACGGAGAAGCGCTCCCGGGCGCCGGCCGGGCTGACCACGCGGTGGCTGGTGGCCTTGAGGTAGCCGTCGGTGGCGACCTCCAGCAGCTCGCCGAGGTTGACCACGAAGGCGCCCTCCATCGGCGGGACCTCCAGGAAGCTGCCGTCCGAGCGCTCCACCTGGAGACCGCCGACGGTGTCCTGGAGGAGGAGGGTGATGAAGCCGTAGTCCTTGTGCGCGCCGACGCCCTGGCCGGCGCCGTCGGGGGCGGTGCCCGGGTAGCGGACCAGCTTCAGCCGCAGGTGCGGGTGACCGGCGAAGGCGTGCTCGTAGAAGTCGGGGCGGGCGCCGATCGCGGCGAGCAGTTCGTGCAGCAGTCGGCGGGCGACGTCACCGAGCCGGTCGATCCAGCCGAGGGCGGCGGTCCGCAGCTCCGGGAGCGCCTCGGGCCACTGGTTGGGGCCCTCCAGCCACCAGTAGGAGGGCTCGCCCGGGGCGGGGACGTGCGGGGGCAGTTCGGCGCCGATGTCGAGCTGGTCGCGCCAGTCCTGGCTGCCGCCGGTGCGCTCGTCGCCGGTCCGGGTGTAGCCGCGGTAGTGCGGGGAGTTGAGGTTGGCGACGGCGAGGCGGTCGGCCTCGGGGAGGGCGAAGAAGGCCCGCATGGCGGCGGTCAGGGCGGCCGTCTCGTCCGCGGGGACGCCGTGGCCGACGAGCTGGAAGAAGCCGACGTCGGTGGCGGCGGCGCGGAGCTCGTCGTGCAGCCGGGTGCGGTCCTCGGGGCTGCCACCGGCGAGCGAGAGGTCGATCACCGGGAGGCTGTCCAGCAGGGCGGGCGCCGTCCCGGGGGCGGTCCCGGATGCGGCCGCTGCGGTCGTGGCGACGGCTGCGGCCGGGGCTGCGGTCTCGTGCTCGACGGAGGGGGTGGTGGGGTGCTGCTGCGTCATGGGTGACATCCGCTGGGTCTCGTCCCGACCCGTTCCGGTGGTGACCGGGGACGCCGGGGACGCGCCTGGTGCGGCGGGTGTGCCCGGGGGTCGGGGAGGGGGAACGGCCGGCAGGGGCCGCGCTGAGGGTGGGAAGGTGCGAGGTTCAGCTGGAGCGTCGACAGGACATGCTGGTCACGCGGAGCAGGTCCACGTGGCGACGGCGAACGAGTATGAGCACGTCACCAGCCTAGATCAAGGGTTCGAGGGGCGGAGAAGGGCCCGTGGCGCCGGGGGGTCCGGGCCGGAACATGTCATAGCCATGACGAGATGGTGCTCTCGCGGTGGACGGCAGGCAAGAGGGCGGGAAGGGGCACGGGCGGCGGGCGCGGGACGGGCGGGCGCGGAGGGGCCCCGTCCGCCCGTCCCGCGCCCGCCCCGCCGGTCAGGCCGGCAGCGTCGCCGCGTACGCCTCGATCGCGTCCCGCTGGTACGCGGCCAGGCCCGGCGCGATCGCCTCGTACGCCGCCCGCCACGGCTCGTTCTCCACGCAGGCCCGGCCCATCGCGCGGAACTCCTCCACCGGCACCGGCCGGATCCCGGTCAGCGCCCGGTGCTGCGCCTCGATCTCCGCCCGCACCGGCCCGTCGTCGACGGGCCGGCCGGCGACCATCAGCTCGGCCAGCCGGACCATCTGCGCGGTGCGCAGCCGCTGGCCGGCCTCGACCTCCTGCGGACTCATCGCGGCGGTGACGCGCCCGGCGGCCTCGGCGAGCTCCGGGAACTCGCGCAGACCCTCCTCGTAGTCGGTGGGCCGGACTCCCTCGAAGAGGTTCTCCGGCCGGTTGATCTCGGTCATCGGCGTGCCGTCCTTCCTGGATCGCTCCAGTTCGGTGATCGTGCGGGAGACGGTCCCGGCCAGCGCGTCGAGCCGGTCCCGCTCGGCGAGCAGTCGCCGGTGGTGGCCGCGCAGGGCCTCCAGCTCGTCCACCTGGGTGGCCAGGATCCGGCCGATCTCGGAGAGCCCCAGCCCCAGCGCCCGCAGCACGAGGATCTGCTGGAGCCGCAACAGGTCCCGCTCCTCGTAGTAGCGGTGGCCGTTGGGGCCGATCCGCGCGGGCGGCAGCAGCTCGATCTCGTCGTAGTGCCGCAGCGTCCGGGCGGTCACGCCGGACATCCGGGCGACGTCGGCGATGGGCCAGGCGGCCATGCGTTCTCCCTCACGTGTCCCACCGGGCCGGTCGGTCCGGCCCCGGTCAGGACGGTAGGGGCTTCCGTTGCGGCAACCGCAAGCCCCGGCGCGGCCTCCGGCGCGCCCGGCGGGCCCGCCCGTGACGGATCCCACCCTGCCGCTTTCCGTCCGGTTCGAGGCCGTTCCCGCCCACCGGGTGCCCGGTCCTGCTCCGCCAAGGTTTCTTGGCCGAGCCTTGGTCGCGTCTTTGCCCTGCGCCGTCCGGACGCGCACCCGTCCCTCGCGAGAGTGATCCCACACCAGGGACCGCAGCCTCTCCCCAGCAGGAGCACCGATGAACCGTACGATCCGCACCCGCACCGCCGTCGCCGCAGGCGCCGTCGCCCTCGTGGCCGCCGCGCTGGGCGCGTTCACCGCCGGTGTCGGCGTCGCCCGGGGCGACGACGAGCAGGACCGCCGCAACAAGGCCGCCCAACGCGAGGTCGCGGCCCTCTTCGACCAGTGGAACGCGACCCTGCAGTCCGGCGACCCGGAGAAGGTCGCCGCCCGCTACGCGGCCGACGCGGTGCTGCTGCCGACCGCCTCGCCGCGGATCCGCACCAACCGGGCGGAGATCGCGGACTACTTCGAGCACTTCCTGCAGAAGAAGCCGTACGGCGAGCGGCTCCGCTCGGTGGTCACCGTCCTGGACGCCGACTCGGCGATCGACGCCGGCCTCTACCGCTTCCACCTCACCGACCCGGGGACCGGGGCGGCCGAGCAGGTCGACGCCCGTTACTCGTACGAGTACGAGAAGCGCGGCGGCAGATGGCTGATCGTCAACCACCACTCGTCGGTGCTCCCGGCCGAGAGCTGACCGGACGCGGCCCGGACGCGGCCCGGATGCGGCCCCTGCACGGCCCGATCGCGGCCGGGACGAGGTCCGGACGCGGCCCGGCCAGGCCGGCTCCACCGGCCGGCCTGGCCGGAAACCGCCCCCCGCGCGGAAACTCCCGAGCCCTCGCCGCCTCCGCTCCGTACCCTCGCGCCAGTGAAGACCCGACCGGACGACATCGACGACCACCGGCTCCGGAGCGGCCTCCGGGCGTTCGGGATCGACGCCGCCGACCTCTCCCACGCGCCGGTCGGCCACGGCGACCACCACTGGACGACGGTCGGCGCCGACGGCCGGCGGTGGTTCGTCACCCTCGCCGACCTCGCCCACAAGAGCCACTGCGGACCCGAGCCGGAGTCGGCGTACAGCGGACTGCGCCAGGCCATGGCCACCGCCCGGGCGCTCCGCCGGCTCGATCTCGTGGTCGCCCCCGAGGCGACGGCCGGCGGCGAGAGCGCGCTCCGGCTCGGAGACCGGTACGCGCTCAGCGTCTTCCCGCACGTCGACGGCGCCACCGGCCACTTCGGCGAGGAGCTCGCCCCGGCCGACCGGGCCCGCCTGGTGGACGCGCTCGCCCGGCTCCACCGCGCCGAGCCGCCCGCCCCGGTGCCGCACCGCCACCCCGGGCTCTCCGCCCGCACCCGCCTCGACGCGGCCCTCGCGGACCGGACCCGGCCGTGGACCGCAGGCCCGTACGGCGAGCGCGCCCGTGAGCTGGTCGCCGACCACACGCCCGGCCTCCGGCGGGCGCTGGACCGGTTCGACCGCCTGGTCGGCGGGCTCGACGGCGCGCTCGTCGTCACCCACGGCGAGCCGCACCCCGGCAACCTGCTGCGCCCGCCCGGGCGCGTGCTGCTGGTCGACTGGGACACCGTCGGGCTGGCCGTCCCCGAGCGCGACCTGTGGTTGGTCGGTGCGGACGCCGACGACCTGGCCCGTTACGCCGAGGCCACCGGCCACACCCCGCGTCCGGCGGCGCTGGCCCTGTACCGGCTGCGCTGGGCGCTGGAGGACGTCGACGCGTACCTGCACTGGTTCCGCTCGCCGCACACCGGCAGCGAGGACGCCCGCGACTCCTGGGCCGCCCTGACCGGCACGGTGCGCGAGCTGGCCGCGTCGGTCTAGCCGGCCCGGCCGGTACCGCCCCGCCGCCCACCATCACCGGCGCCCCCGCCGCCCCACCGCCCACCGAACGGACGAACGGACGATGACCCCCGAATCACCCTGGCGACTACCCGACTTCCGCACCCTCTTCACCGCCACCGCCCTCGCCCAGCTCGGCACCAACATCGGCTACGTCGCCCTCCCGCTGATCGCCGTCACCGCCCTCGACGCGAGCCCCGGCCAGGTCGGCGCGCTCGCGACCCTCAGCACCCTCGCCTTCCTGCTCATCGGCCTGCCGGCCGGCGCCTGGGTGGACCGGATGCGCCACCGGCGCGTGCTGATCGTCGCCGACCTGGTGAAGGCCGCGCTCTACGCGTCGATCCCGCTCGCCTGGGCGTTCGGCTCCCTCACCCTCTGGCAGCTGTACGGCGTCGCCCTGCTGGCCGGCTGCGCGACGGTCTTCTTCGACGTGGCCTCACAGAGCGTGCTGCCCCAGCTCGTCGGACGCGGCCACCTGGTGCAGGCGAACGCCGCCGTGGTCGGCCTGATGGCGGTCGGCAACATCGCCGGGCGCAGCGCCGGCGGCGCGCTCGTCCAACTGCTCACCGCACCGGCCGCCATCGCCGCGACGGCGGTCAGTCATCTCGGCTCCGCGCTGCGCCTGATCGCCCTCGGCCGCACCCCTGCGGCCACGCCCGCGCCCGCGGCCGGCTCCGCCACCGGACCGGCGTCGGGGGAGCGGACCGCACCGGGCCTGGGCGCGCAGATCGCCGAGGGTCTCCGGCACGTCTTCGGCAACGCCGAGCTGCGGGGGCTCGCGCTCTCCGCCGCCGTCGTCAATCTCGGCTACCAGGTCGTCAACACCCTGCTTCCCGTGGTGTTCGTCCGGGAACTGCACCTGCCCGCCGGTGCCCTGGGGCTGTTCTGGGCGGTCGGCGGGGTCGGCATCCTGCTGGGTTCCCGGTGCGCCCGCCCGATCGCCGCCCGGGTCGGCTACGGCCGGACGCTCGGGCTGGCCGGGCTCGTGGTCGCGCCCGCCGCGCTGCTGATCCCGCTGGTGGGGGAGGGTGTGCGGCTGTACGTGGCGGGCCTCGGCTGGCTGTTGCTGCTCTTCAAGACCGGGATGGACAACGTGCTGGGCGTCAGTCTGCGCCAGCGGATGACCCCGGACCCGCTGCTCGGCCGGATGAACGCGACCTTTCGCTTCCTGCTGACGGGGGCGATGGCGGTGGGGTCGGCGCTGGCCGGCCTGTTCGGCGAACTGGTCGGACTGCACGCCACGTTGTGGCTGGGAGGCGTCCTGCTCTCGCTGTCGTTCCTGCCGGTCCTCCTGTCGCCGGTCCGGACCCGCCGAGCCCTCCCCGACGTGTCCTCCCCGGACTTCCCTCCGGTCCCGCCCGTGCTGCCGTCCGCTCCGTCGGCTCCGGCCCTTGACCTGAAGCGGGGTTGAGGTTCGATCATGGTCACCATGAACGCGAACGAGAACGAGAACACCAACACGAACGAGAACGAGAACGAGAACGGCGGTGCGGTCGGGGCCGGGGTGGACGTCGAGGCCGAGACGGAAGCCGTCCGGCGGGTCGTCGCCGCCGTCGAGCACGCGCAACGCAACGAGCTCCCGGAGGAGTTCATCAGCCTCTTCCGGGCCGACGCGATCTGGACCACCGGCCACGGAAAGCTCCTCGTGGGTCGGGAGACGATCGCCGAGTTCACCCGCAAGGTGCTGCCGGGCGCCTTCGCCGGCACCGGCACCACCCCCGCCTACGAGGTGGTGCACGTCCTCTTCATCCGCCCCGACGTCGCCGCCGTCAAGGTCCGCCAGCGCTACCTGGACGCGGCCGGGGAGCAGATCGGTGAGGAGGGAAGCCCGCTGTACGTGATGGCCAAGGAGGGGGGCCGCTGGCTCCTGACGGCCAATCAGAACACCCTGGTGCAGAGCTCCTGAGTGTGCGGAACCCCCGCCGGTCGGACCGGTCGCCGGCCGGGCGGGGGTTCGCGCGGTCAGCGGTGCCGCAGGTAGGCGGCGGCCGTCTCCCGGAGCCGGTCGTGCAGGCCGTCGTACGCCCGGGCGCGGCCGAGCAGGGACTTGGGCAGCTTGGCGGCCATCGTGTAGTTGGTGTCGCAGACGTTGGCCGCCGGTGCCAACCCGGCCTGGCTGACCAGCTGGTAGGCGTCCAGCAGGTCCAGGCCGAGCAGCTCCCGGGTCCAGCCGACCAGGTCGTGCTGGCTGATCCGGAAGGCGTCCTCCAGCGGGCGGGCCGAGCCGGTGGAGATCAGGTACCGGTCGTTCTCCAGCCGGGGCCAGGCCGGTCCGCCGCCCTTGATCAGGTCGACCACCACCGTGGTGCGCATCGCCGTCTCCACGGCCGTCCCGCACACCTCGCCCTCGCCCTGGCGGGCGTGGCCGTCGCCGATGGCCAGCAGCCCGCCGGGCACGTTGACGCCGAAGTAGGCGGTGGTGCCGGCCCGCATCTCCGGGGTGTCGAGGTTGCCGCCGTGCGCGCCCGGGGTGATCGACATCAGGGTCTCGCCGCCGGCCGGGGCGACGCCGACCGTGCCGTGCATCGGGTCCAGCGGCAGTTCGGCGGTGAAGTCGCTGTTGCGGGCCCGGAACCGGCAGATCCCGGCCGCCGTGTCGAGCTCGTACACCCAGACCCGTTCCTCCAGCGGCGCGTGCAGCATCGCGGTGGTGTGGGTGGCGGTGAGGGCCCCGAAGTGCGGGAAGGTGCTGGAGATCCCCCAGTCCCTGGCCGGGGTGATCTCGACGAAGTGCACGGCGAGGGTGTCGCCCGGCTCGGCGCCGGCCACCGCGATCGGGCCGGTCACCGGGTTGAGGTAGGGGAACTCGCAGACCGCGCTCGGCAGGTCGCCGGTGCCGCGGACCCGTCCGCCGAAACAGTCCTCGGTGCTCAACTCGACGACCGTGCCCGGCCGGACGGTCACCAGCGGGGCGCGTCCGCCGAAGGTGTAGGCGTACTCGTCGGGGGCGGGGGAGAGCTGGACGAGGTCGGGCAGGTTCACGGGTTCTCCTTGGTGAGCGGGGAGTCGTCGGCCGGGGAGTCGTCGGTCCGGGAGCTGTTGGTCGGGGAGCTGTCGGCCGGGGCGCCGTCGGGGGAGGCCGCCGCGTCGGCCACGGCCAGGCGCGGGCGGCGTCCGGTGAGGATCAGTCCGGTCAGCACCAGTCCGCCGACCGCCAGCCAGACGAAGCCGAGCCGCTGGGCGGCGATGTCGGCGTTGACGACCACGTAGGCGAGGATCGCGAACCCGAGGACCGGCGCGACCAGGTGGCGCCACCAGTCCCGGCTGCGCCGCCGCACGACGTAGTGCACCACCACCGACACGTGCAGGACGAGGAACGTGGTCAGCGCGCCGAAGTTGACCAGGGTGGAGAGCAGCGTGATGCCGTCCTCGCGCGAGGCGGTGTAGAGCCCGAGGACCAGTGAGATTCCGGCGGTCAGCAGGGTGGCGTTCACCGGGACGCGGTGGCGCGGGTGGACCTTGGCGAGGAAGGCGGGCAGCTGCCGGTCCCGCGCCATCGCGTACAGCAGCCGCGAGGTCGCGGCCTGGGCGACCAGCGAGTTGGCGAACCCCCAGGCCACGGCGGTGGCGGCGGCCGTCACCGTGGCGAGCCAGCCGCCGGCGGCGACCCGGGCCGCGTCGTAGAACGCGGTGCCGTCCGGATCGCCCTGCGCGATCAGCGCGTCCGGGTCCGGGACGAGGAGGGAGGCGATCCAGGTCTGCGCGATGAACAGCGAGCCGGCCAGCAGCAGGGCCGCGATCATCGAGCGGCCGATCGCCTTGGCGGAGTCGCGGTTCTCCTCGGAGAGGGTGGAGATCCCGTCGAAGCCGAGGAAGCTCAGCACCGCCACCGACACCGCGCCGAACGCCAGACTCCACGAGAAGGTCTGCGAGTTGTAGACCGGCGTGAGGTCGAAGCCCCGGCCCTTGCCGGCTGCCAGCGCCGCCAGGCCGAACCCGATGAACACCAGCAGCACGATCAACTCGCCGACCAGCATCGCCTTGTTGACCTTCGACGTCATCTCGACGCCCAGGTAGTTGACGGCGGTGTTGAGCAGCACGAAGCCGACCAGCCAGAGCCAGACCGGTACCGCGGGCACCAGCGAGTTCATCGCCACCCCGGCGATCAGGTAGAGCAGGCCGGGCACCAGCACGTAGTCCAGCAGGATCATCCAGCCGGACAGGAACCCGACGGGCGGCGCGATGCCGCGCCCCGCATAGGTGTACACCGAACCGGCCATCGGGAAGGCCCGCGACATCTGCGCGTACGACAGGGCGGTGAACATCATCGCCACCATCCCGAGCACGTACGCCAGGGCGACCATGCCGCCGGAGCCCTGGAAGACGCTGCCGAAGATGCCGAACGGCGCGATCGGCACCATGAACACCAGTCCGTAGACCAGCAGGTCCGTGAAACGCAGGGAGCGGCGCAGCTCCTGTCGGTAGCCGTAGCTCTCGATGGTCTGGGGCGCGGGTGCTTCGGACATGGGGGCTCTCCTCCGTGACGACCCGGGGTGGTGGGGGAGACAGTAGAGGCAGTTATTTCCAAATGGAAGGGTTTTCGTGCCGTGGCCTGCCGTGATGCCTCCGCCGTGATGCCTCCGCCGAGCCGCTCCCGCCGAGTCGCTCCCCGCCGACGCCTCACCAGAGGACGGTGAACCCCACCCCCTCCGCCCGCGCCAGGTGCACGCCCTCCCGGGGCGGCCCCAGCGGCGCCCGGGCCCAGGCCCGCCGGACCGCCGCGCCCTCCCCGTGCAGCAACCGCGCCGCCGCCCGCGCCAGCCCGCCCGACGGCACCAGCTCGCCGCGCGACGCGAGCGCCGCCGCCAGGTGCAGCCCGTCGTACAGGCCCACCGCGTACGCGTCCAGCACCGGCGCGTACGGCCCGAACACCGCGCGGTGCCGCTCGGCCAGCCGCAACCGCCGGTCCTCGGCGAGCGAGACGAACGACGGCATCGCCGCGTACAGCGTGCCCGTGTCGTCGCCGCCGTAGGCGAGCAGGCTGTTCTCCTCCAGCGCGCCGGAGAGCCGCACCAGCCGCCGGTCCAGACCGCTGCGCCGCAGCGCCCGGTTGAACCGCACCAGGTCGGCGCCGATCAGGCTCAGCAGCAGGGCGTCCGCGCGCGACGCCCGGAGCGCGTCCAGCAGCGGCTCCAGCGCGCGCTCCGTCGTACCGAACGGCAGGTGCCGTTCCAGCACCACGCCCGCCCCGGCCCGGGCGACCGCCGCCTCGGCGGCCCGGTGGACCGCGCGCGGCCAGATGTAGTCGTTGCCGACCAGCGCCCAGCGGTGCAGCCGGTGGCGGGCCGTGAGCCGCTCGACCACGCCGTCCAGCTGCCGGACCGGGTCCGCCCCGGTGCAGAGCACCCCGGGCAGTCGCGGCCCGCCCTCGTGCGGCGGGGTGAACACGTACGCGGCGCGTCCCGCCGTCACCGCCTCGACGGCCCGGTGCACGTCGCTGGAGTGGCAGCCCGCCACCGCGTCGACCGCCCCGGCGTCCAGCAGTCGGGCCACCTCCCCGGCCACCGAGGCCGGTGCGCCCCCGCCGTCCACCAGCACCAGCTCCAGCGGCAGCCCGCGCACCCCGCCGCCGGCGTTCACCTCGTGCGCGGCGAGCAGTGCCCCGTCCAGCGCCGACGGTCCGGTCAGCCCCAGCGGGCCGGACTGCGGCACGACCAGGCCCACCCGAAGCGCCGGCGCCTCGCGGGGGAGGTACAGCGCGTCGAGCGGTTCCAGGAGCTTCACGTCGGCGCTCATCGCTTGCGAGTATCGTCATGGCAGCCGATCCGGCAAGCAGCAGGCCAAGCAGCAGGCACTACGGCGGGGAAAGAGACACGGCCATGACACCCAGCGCGACCGCCCCCGCCGCCACTCCCGGAGCCGCGTCCCCCGCCGCCGCGCCCGCCCCCGCCCCCGCCGCCGCGCCCGCCGTCGACCGGCCCCTTCTGATCGAGCTCCTCACCGTCGCCCAGCGCCGGCTGGCCCGGGGACTCACCGCCCAGCTGGAGGCCGAGGGCTGCACGCTCGACCAGTGGCGGGTCATGCGCGCCCTCACCGACGACGCCGGCCGCTCCATGGGCGAGCTCGCCCAGACCCTGCTGATCCCGCAGGCCAGCCTCAGCCGCATCGTCGACGCCCTCGCCGAGGCCGGCTGGGTCTACCGCAGGCAGGACGAGCACGACCGCCGCCGCATCACCGCCCACCTCTCCCGCCGCGGCCACACCCGCCTGACCCGCCTCGACGCCCTCGCCGCCGCCCACGACGCGGCCGTCCGCACCGCCTGCGGGAGCGAGGATCCGGGGCCCCTGCTGAGGCACCTCACCGAAGCCTGACCGGACCTCCGGACCCGGCGGCCGTCACGGCCGGTCGAGGGCCTCCGCGTCCGCCGCCCAGCGGGGCTCGGCGTCCCGACGCCGCTTCCTGGACGAGCGGTTCCGGTACAGGACCACCGCGGCGACCACCGTCAGCAGCAGCAGCGCGTAGAACGCCACGA
This sequence comes from Kitasatospora sp. NPDC002965, assembly GCF_040611255.1. Classification (NCBI taxonomy): domain Bacteria; kingdom Bacillati; phylum Actinomycetota; class Actinomycetes; order Kitasatosporales; family Streptomycetaceae; genus Kitasatospora; species Kitasatospora sp. NPDC002965. Next base: position 45,836 of record NZ_JBEXNT010000022.1, read on the forward strand.
TCTGCCAGAGCGGCCCCGATGCCACCGTCCCGCGTTCGTGCTCGCACACCGTGCGCGGGGGGAACGCGCCGGTCTCCTCCCTCAGGAACCGTCCGGTCTTCTCGGCGAAGAACCCGTGGGCGCACATCTCGTCGAACTCCACGGTCATCAGGAGCATCCACACATACAGCAGCACTGCCAGCAGTGGTGCGAAGCACACCGAGACCTCGGCCCAGATCCGTCGTCGTCCCGCCATCGCCCCACCCTCGTGATCCTGTCGTTCCATGCTCCGCCGCCCGTCCCGCCCCCGTCGTCCCGCCTTGCGGGGCCGCCGGGACACGGGGGCGCCGGGACCGTCGCTACGCGCGGCGGGTCTTCCGCGCACCCCCGGTCGGCCACCGTACCTCCGGCGCGGATCCGGCTCAGCCGTCGGCCTGCGGGGTCTGCGCCTGGGGGGCCTGCGGGGCCCGCGCCTGTGCGGCCCGGGTCTCGGGGGACTTCGCGTGCGGGAACGGGCAGCCGCCGGCCGGGCCGGACCCCTCCTCGAACGTGCCGAGGTCGCCGATCCGGTAGCCGTACGGGTAGCCGGGATACCCGCGTACCTGGCGGTTGTCACGGGCCAGGTAGGGCCGGCGCCGGGGCGGGAGGAGCCGGACGGCGCGCCCGCGCAGCCACATGCCGGTGCGGACGGCGCGCCGGAGCGCGGCCGGCGGGGCCGGGTACCCGAACGCCTCGCGCAGCGGGTCGTCGAGCAGGCAGATCGACGAGAGCCGCATCGACGGCCGCAGCGGCGCGGGGTACCAGGAGGCCATCAGCCCCAGGGTGGAGTCGGAGACCGCCCGGCCGCCCGGGTCGAAGGCGAAGTGCGCGCGCTCGTAGTCGTCGAGCAGCTGCTCGAACTCCTCGAACGTCTCCGGTATCCCGGGCAGGCCCATGTGCCGGCCCAGCTCGCGGAAGTAGTTGGTGGCGGCCCGCCGCTCGTGCGGGGAGTAGCGGCGCCAGCCGTAGTCGTCCAGCCAGCGCTTGGGGATCACGACGAAGGTGGCGAGCACGTACAGGAAGTCGGCGTCGGAGATGTCGTACCGGCGGTGCATCTGGTTCATGCGGCGGATCGCCTCGCGCCCCTGCGTGGAGTCGAAGCCGTGTTCGAGCACCGCCTCCAGGATCAGCGTGGTGTCGTCGTACCGCTTCTGCGTGCGGCCGGTGAACTCGCCGGTCTCCGCGAGCAGCCGGCCGATGCCGGGGACCGCGTAGGTGCGGTAGAGCGCGAAGCTGAGTGACTGGACGGTGTCCCAGGGGAACTCGTACCAGCTGCTGATCCGGTAGATCTCGGTGAACTCGGTCTCCGGGTCCATCTGCTGAATCTTCCTCAGCCAGTCGTATCGCTGCACCCGGCCGACCCTAGGGGGCCGGTCGGGAAGCGGTCAACGGGCTCCTCCCGCGGTGGGCGGGGTGTCGCTGCGCGCGGGCCGTCGGGGGGTCCGGCTAACTTTTTCCCGAGATTCCCGCCGAGGACGTCGAAATCGCGCGGCGTGCTTCTACCTACCCGTGAGAGCCCCTCCGACCGGGGCGGGCACGACGAACGAGGAGCGGAACCATGAAGTACATGCTGCTGATGCAGTTCAGCGAGAAGGCCGCCGACTTCCCGAAGATCGACGAGTGGAAGCCCGAGGAGATCCAGGCGCACATCCGCTTCATGCGGGACACCAACACCAGGCTCGCCGAGGACGGCGAACTGGTCGACGCCCAGGGTCTGGCCATGCCGGAGACCGCCCGGATCGTCCGCTCGCACAGCGGCGGCGCCCCGGTGGTCACCGAGGGGCCGTTCCCGGAGACCAAGGAGTGGGTGGCCGGCTGGTGGATCGTGGACTGTGACACCGAGCGCCGGGCGGTCGAGATCGCCGCCGCCGTCTCCGCCGCGCCCGGCCCGGGCGGGAAACCGCTGAACATGCCGATCGAGGTGCGCCAGGTCATGTCGGCCCCGCCCACCGAGCAGTGACCGGACCCGAGCCGCCGGCGCCCGGACCGGACGCCCCACCGGCCGTCGACGACCTGCTGCGCTCCCTCGCGCCGCAGGTCGTCGGCGTGCTCACCCGCCGCTACGGAGACTTCGCCACCGCCGAGGACGCCGTCCAGGAGGCCCTGCTGGACGCCGCCACCCAGTGGCCGGACGAGGGCGTGCCGCGCAACCCGCGCGGCTGGCTGGTCCAGGTGGCCGGCCGGCGGATGACCGAGCAGGTCCGCAGCGAACAGGCCCGCCGCCGGCGCGAGGACCTGGTGGCCGGGCAGGTCCCGGCCGACCGGCAGGCCGCGCCACCGGCCGACGCCGAGGACGGGGGCTCCCGGGACGACACCCTCACCCTGCTCTTCCTCTGCTGCCACCCCGCCCTCTCGCCCGCCTCGGCGATCGCGCTCACCCTCCGCTCGGTCGGCGGCCTGACGACCGGCGAGATCGCCCGTGCCTTCCTCGTCCCCGAGGCGACCATGGGACAGCGGATCAGCCGCGCCAAGCAGCGGATCAAGTCCTCCGGCGTGCCGTTCCGGATGCCGGAGCCGGACGCCGCAGAGTGGCCGGCCCGGCTCGACGCGGTGCTGCACGTCCTCTACCTGGTCTTCAACGAGGGCTACGCCAGCAGCACCGGCCCCGCCCTGCGACGCGTCGAACTGTCCCGGGAGGCGATCCGCCTCACCCGGGCCGTCCACGCGCTGCTACCGGACGACGCCGAGGTGGCCGGACTGCTCGCGCTGATGCTGCTCACGGAGGCCCGCGGTCCGGCCCGCACCCGCCCGGACGGCGAGCTCGTCCCGCTCGCCGAACAGGACCGCGGCCGCTGGGACGCCGCCGCGATCGCGGAGGGCGTCGCGCTGATCACCGCCGCCCTGCCGCGCGGCCCGGTCGGCCCCTACCAGGTGCAGGCGGCGATCGCGGCCGTCCACGACGAGGCACCGACCGCGGCCGCGACCGACTGGCCGCAGATCCTCGCCCTGTACGGGGTGCTGGCCCGGATCTCCGACAATCCGCTGATCACCCTGAACCGGGCAGTCGCCACCGCCATGGTGGACGGCCCGGCGGCGGGCCTCGCCCTGCTCGCCGAGGTGCCGCCCGCGCTGACGGACCACCACCGGCTGTACGCCGTCCGGGCCCACCTGCACGAGCTGGCGGGGGAGCGGGAGGCCGCCGTCGCCGACTACCGCGCCGCCGCCCGCCGCACCGCCAGCCTCCCGGAACGGCACCACCTCAGCCTGCGCGCGGCCCGGGCGGCGGCGGAGCCGGAGGCAGGGGGAGGGGCGGCGCCCGTGGGGGAGACCCCCGTGGGGGAGGCGTCCGCCCGGGACGTGCCCGCCGTGTCCGCCGACAGCGATCGGTCGCCTGAAACGGCCGGGGGCGGGGGAGGCTGCGGACCATGACGACGCCCGCCGCCGCCGAGGCCGCCCCCGCCCCCGCCCCCGCTTCCGCCTCCGACGCCCGTGCCGCGTCCGCGCCCCCCGACTTCTCCGGTGACGTGGCCGCCTACTACGCCGACTACCGCCGCGGCTACCCGCCGCCCGTCCTCGACGCGCTGCGGACCGCCTTCGCCCTGGACGCCCACCCCGCCATCGGTGACCTCGCCCTCGACCTCGGCTGCGGCACCGGTCAACTCGCCCTCCCGCTCGCCGCCCACGTCCGCACCGTCATCGGCATGGACCCCGAGCCGGACATGCTCCGCCAGGCCAGAGCCGCCGCCGACCGCGACGGCGTGCACAACGCGCTCTGGCTGCTCGGCACCGACGCCGACGTCCCGGCCCTCTCCGCCCTGCTGCCCGGCCGCCGTCCGCTCGGCGTGACCGTGATCGGCAACGCCATCCACTGGATGCGCCCCGACGAGCTCTTCCGCACCCTCCGCCCGCTCACCCGCCCGGGCGGAGGCGTCGCGGTGATCGCCAACGGCACTCCCGTCTGGGCCCAGGACACCGACTGGTCGCGTGCCCTGCGGTCCGTCCTGGAGGACCACTTCGGCCGTCCGGCCGCCACCTCCTGCGGGACCGCGACCGACGACCGCGACCGCTACGCCCGGGCGCTGGCCGCCGCCGGGTTCGCGGACGTCGGCGAGACCGTCCTCGACTACGAGGACGCCCTGACCCCCGACCAGCTCCTCGGCACCGTCTACTCCGCCATCCCCGCCCCCGAACTGCCCGCCCCGGCCGATCGCCCCGCCTTCGCCGCCCGGCTGCTCGCCGCGCTGCCCGAGCCCGGCGACCGCGGCTACCCGGAGCAGGTCCGGGTCTCCGTCCTCACCGGGCGGGCGTAGCCACCGGGCGGGGACGGGGAGGCGGACGAGGACGAGGGGCGGGCGCGGGGGGCCGTCCCCGGGCGGCGGGGCTCAGTCGAGTTCGTAGGCGAAGACGTACGGGAACGGCGACTCCCCCGGACGGTAGACGAAGGAGCCGCTCCCGCGCAGGCCGGCCAGCTCGCCGACGGCCGTTCCCGGGACCACCTCGAAGGTGCAGCGCACCGTGCCGTCCTCCTCGAACGATCCGCGTTCCTCCAGGGTGAAGGAGCCCGCGCGGCCGTCCAGTCGTCCGGTGACCGACTCCAGCCCGGTGAAGGTGCCGGTCGTCCCGGTCGCGTAGACGAAGACGTACTCGCAGGCGGTGTCCGCCGCCTCGATCCCGCCGGTGAAGGTGTTGACGACGGAGGCGCGCGCCAGCCGGGGCGTGACCTCCGTCGAACCGATCGCCGTCTCCTCCCACTGGGCGTAGCCGATCCGGCCGGTGGTGGTGATGGTCTGTGCGCTCATTGCCGTCCTCGGAATAGTCCGCGTGTGCGGGCGGGAATTGCGGGCGGGGAGTGCGGGCGTGCGCCGGGCGCGCCTGTGTGGCCGTGCGCCGGTGCGGCTGGGCGCGCGCCTGCACCCGCCCTGCGTACGGCAGGTGTGCCGTACGCCCGAGGACCACTCTGGTGCCCGTACCTGACACCTTCTGTCAGGTACGGGCAGCAGAATGCGGGCATGCGCGCCGACCGGCTCCTCGCCCTCCTGCTCCTGCTCCAGAACCGTGGCCGGACGACGGCCGGCGAACTCGCCGCCGAGCTGGAGGTGTCGGTCCGTACCGTCTACCGGGACGTCGAGGCGTTGGCCGCGTCGGGCGTCCCCGTCGTCGCCGACCGGGGTCCCGAGGGCGGCTACCGGCTGATGGACGGGTACCGCACCCGGCTCACCGGGCTCACCGACGCGGAGGCCGACGCCCTCTTCCTCACCGGGGCGCCCGGCCCGGCGCGGGAGCTCGGCCTCGGCGCGGTGCTCGCCACCGCGCAGCTGAAGCTCCAGGCCGCCCTCCCGGCCGAACTCGCCGAACGCACCCGCCGCGTCCAGGACCGCTTCCACCTCGACACGCCGGCCTGGTTCCGCGACGCCGATCCGGTCGCCCTCCTGGCCCCCGTCGCGCGGGCGGTCTGGGACCGGCGGGTGGTGCGCGTCCACTACCGCCGCTGGCGCGGCGAGGTGCACCGGGTGCTGCACCCGTTGGGCCTCGTCCTCAAGGGCGGCATCTGGTACCTGGTGGCCCGCACGGCCCCCGCCGTCGCGGTGGCCCCTGCCCCGGCGGCCCCCGCCGTCGCGGACTCGGCCGCCCCCGCCGAGTCCGTCCGCACCTACCGGGTCTCCCGTCTCCTCGCCGTCGACGTCACCGCCGAGACCTTCGAACGCCCCGCCGGCTTCGACCTGGCCGCGCACTGGGAGGAGAACTCCCGCCGTCTGACGGCGGCCCTCCACCAGCAGACCGCCCACCTCCGCGTCTCCCCGGAGGCCCGGCGCCTGCTCCCCATGCGGTTCGGTGCCGCCGGCGCCCGGGCGCTCGCCACCGCCGGACCGCCCGACGCCGAGGGCTGGACGGAGGTGCGACTCTCCGTCGAGAGCACGGCGGTGGCCGTCGGGGACCTCCTCCGCCTGGGTCCCGAGGCCGAGGTCCTCGGCCCGCCCGACCTCCGCAGCGCCGTCGCCCGGGCCGTCACCGCCCTCGCCCGCCGCTACGCCCCGCCCCCGCTCCCGCCCGCCTGAGCCCTCCCGGCCTCCTGGGCGGCGCGCTCCACCCGGTCCCGGTGCCCCGCCCACCACGCCTCGTCGCCGGGCGCCATGTTGCCGCCCTCCCGGCGTTGTCCGGTGGCACCGTCCACGAGCTCCCGGACGACGTCGGCGTGCCCGGCGTGCCGCTGGGTCTCGGCGATCATGTGGACCAGGCTGTGGTGGAGGGTCACCTCGCTCCGGTTCCCCCAGGGCACCCGCCCGACCGCCTCCAGCGCCAGTGACGCGATGGTCTCGTCGGCGTGGGCGCAGGCCGCGCGGTACAGCTCGACGATGTGCTCCCGGCTCTCCTCCGGCGTCGCCCAGAAGTCCGAGTTGGGTTCGGCGTCACCCGTGATCCAGGGGCGCGGCGCCTCGAACGGCCGCCCGAAGACCTCTCCGAAGTACATCGCCTCCGCGGCGGTCGTGTGTTTGACCAGCCCCAGCAGGTTGGTCCCGGTGGGGGTCAGCGGTCGGCGGACGTCGTACTCCGACAGCCCTTCGAGCTTCCACAGCAGGGCGTCCCGGGCGTCCTGCAGATAGGTCCGGAGGTCCTTCTTGAAGTGATCCGTGCGAGTCATGGGGGGAAGTCTGCTGTCCCCTCGACGTTCGATCACCCCTATTTCCCCGCCGGGTACTTCGGCGTCCGGACCCGCGTCGGGCCTTCGGCGGTGAGGGGTGGTCGAGCGCGGTCCGAGACGGTCGGAGACGGTTCGCGGCGGGGCGGCCGAGGGCGGGTTCCGGATCCCGCGGGCGCCCCGGCCGCGGGCTACCCGACCCCTGGCCGGGTGCCCGGTCGATGCCGGGGCGCCCGTCGATGTCACGGAGCGTAGCGGCTGGGGTGGGGTAATCGGACTTGAATCTTTACGAACGAATGTTCGATCCTGGGGGCGTGCCCGTTTTCGAATCTGTTTTCGAATCCACCGTCGAGCGGAGGCCGCTCCGACCGGTGGCGTCTGCGGCTGCGCTGCGCGAGGCCGGCGGGACGGGCACCGACGCCGGGCGCGGACTGCTCCCGGTGGTGCCGGCGCTGCGGGGCGTACTGCCGGAGGGCGGCCTGCGGCGCGGGACGGCGGTGTCGGTGGCGGGCGGGGACGCCGGGCTGCTGCTCGCGCTGGCCGCCGGAGTGCGGGAGACCGAGGGCGGGTGGGCGGCGGCGGTCGGGCTGCCTGACCTCGGGCTGGCCGCGGCCGCCGGGTACGGGCTGGACCTGCGGAGACTGCTGGTGGCCGACGACCCCGGGCCGCACTGGGCCGAGGTGGTGTCGGTGCTGGCCGGGGCGGTCGAGCTGATCATGCTGCGCCCGGACGGCCCCGTTCCGCCGAACCTGGCCGCCCGGCTGGCGGCCGTGCTGCGCCGCAGCGCCTGCGTGCTCCTGGTGGCCGGGCCGTGGCCGGGGGCCGGGCTGCGGTTGGGCGTGCGGTCCGGGCAGTGGTTCGGACTGGGCGACGGGCACGGGCAGCTCACCGGGCGGCAGGTGGAGGTCGTCGCGGAGGGGCGCGGCTCGGCCGTGCGCGGGCGGACCGCCCGGCTCTGGCTGCCGGACGCGCACGGCACGGCGCGGGTCGTGGAGGAGACGGCCGCCGGGGTCGTGGTGGACGAGGCGGGGGAGGACGTGACGTCGGGGGCCGGGGCGGGCCTCGACCGTATGGCGGTGGTGTGAGATGGCCGACGGCGGAGCGAGCGGGGTGAGCGGGGCCGGTACCCCGCGGGTGCTGGTGGTCTGGTGCCCGGACTGGCCGGTGGTGGCCGTCGAGCGCCCCGGGGACGCCGGCCCGGCGGTGGCCGCCGGTGCGGACGGGAGCATCGGCGCGGACGGGCGCCCGGTCGCGGCGGGGAGTGCCGGCGGCGGCATCCCGGTGGCGGTGGTCGAGGGCGGCCGGGTGCTGGCGTGCTCGGCGGCGGCCCGCGCGGCCGGAGTGCGGCAGGGGCAGCGGCTCAAGCTGGCCCAGCGCCTCTGCCCCGCGCTGGAGCTGCGCGACCGCGACCCGGAGGCGGAGACCCGGCGGTTCGAGCCGGTGGTCGCGGCGGTGGAGGCCTTCACCCCGCGGGTGGAGGTGCTGCGCCCGGGGCTGTGCGCGATCCCGGTGAAGGGGCCGGGCCGGTACTTCGGCGGGGAGGAGGCGCTCGCGGCGAAGGTCCAGGGCGCGGTGACGGCTGCCCTGGCGGCGGCCGTCCCGACGGCGGCGGCCACCGACGCCGGCCCTGCGGCGGCCGGCCGGCCGGTGCACCCGGTCGATGCCGAGTCGGCGGCCGGTGTCCGCCCTGCGCCGGACCCCGGACTCGACCCCGGCACCCGTCCCGGCACCCGTCCCGGCACCCGTCCCGGCACGAGCCCCGGCGACCGGGGCCCCGCTCCGGTCGCCGAGGTCGTCCCGCTGCACCCGGCGGACGCGGACGCGGACCGGACCGCACCCCGCCGCCGGACCGCCGGGGTGGACGAGCTGTTCGCCGCCACACCCGCGGCCAGGGACGGCGCGCGCGGCGGTTTCGCCCGGCCGGCGGCCTACCCGCCGGAACCCGCCCGTCCGGAGTCCCGCCCGGAGTCCCGCCAGGACGGCCTCGGCCCGGCGGCTGCGCACCGGCCGGAGGCTCCTCACCCGGCGGAGTCCCGTCGGGAGGGCGCGCGCCCGCAGCCCGGGGGGCCGGAGGCCGGGCGACCGGGGCCCTCTGCGGCGGAGGGTCTCGCCGCTGCCCCTGCCCCGTGCGGGCAGGTCGGGGTGGCCGACGGCCTGTTCGCCGCCGTGCTCGCCGCCCGCGCCGGCGTGCTGGTCCCGGCCGGGCGGACGGCGGAGTTCCTCGCGCCCTACCCCGTGGCCGTGCTCGGTGACGAGGTACTGGCGGAGCTGCTGGACCGGCTGGGCCTGCCCACGGTCGGGGCGTTCGCCGCGCTGCCGGCCGAGGCGGTGGCGGACCGCTTCGGCCCGGCCGGTACGACGGCGCACCGGCTGGCCCGCGGGTTGCAGCCGCGCCCGCTGGTGCCGCGTACGGGCGGGCCTGACCTCTCGGTCGAGCAGCGCTTCGACCCGCCCGAGCCGCTCGCAGAGCCCCTGGTGTTCGTGGCCCGGACCCTGGCCGAGCGGCTGCACCAACGGCTCGCCGGGGCGGGGCTGACCTGCCAGCGGGTGGCCGTCGAGGTGGAGTGCGCGGACGGTCGGACCGTGGCGCGGCTCTGGCGGCACGAGGGCCGGCTCTCGGCGACGGCGCTCGCCGAACGGGTCCGCTGGCAGCTCCAGGCCTGGCAGAGCACGGGCACCTTCGACGCCGGGCCGGCCGGCGGCCCCCGCGGCCCCCACGACCCGGACGGCCTCCGCGGCCCCGGCAGTCCCCGGGACCGCCGGAACCCCCGGGGCCCGGAGAGCCGCCACGACTCCGAGGACCCCGGCGCGGGAGGCTTCACCGCGCTGCGCCTCGTCCCCGACGACCTCACCCCCGACCAGGGCCGGCAACTCGCCCTCTGGGGGCAGGCGGTGGCGGACGACCGGGTGGAACGCGCGGTGGCCAGGGTCCAGGCGGTGCTCGGGCATGCCGGGCTGCGCCGGATCGAGCCGGCAGGCGGGCGGGGGCCGGACGAGCAGGCGGTCCGAGTGCCGTGGGGCGAGCCGTACGACCCGGACGCGCCCGCCGACGCGCCCTGGCCGGGGCGGCTGCGGGACGTCTGGCCGACCGTGGTGCACCGCACCCCGCTGCCGGCGGCGGTGCTGGACGCGGACGGGCGACCGGTGACGGTGGACGGCCGGGCGGGGGTGTCGGCCCGGCCGTCCACCGTCACGGTGCGCGGGCGGCAACTGGCGGTGGACGGCTGGACCGGGCCCTGGCCGGCCGTCGAGTACTGGTGGGATCCGGCGCGCGCCCGCCGCCGGGCGCGCTTCCAGGTCACGGTGGCGGGCGGCCTCGCGCTGCTGCTGACGGTGGAGGGGGGCGTCTGGCTCGTGGAGGCCGGCTACGACTGACACCGGGGCGCTCCGGCGGCCCGGCGCGAACGACCGAGGGGGGTCAGGAATAACGAGAGACCGAAGGCGTCACCCCCGATGGGATTCACGAGTCACCCCACCCTCCCCTGGAGCGAGCTGCGCCGCCGCCTGACCGGCGGCCGGCCCGGCCCGGCGGGTGGCGACGTCGTCCCGCTGCGCCGCGATCCCGAAACCGCCGGACCTGCCGGACCTGCCGGACCCGCCGGGCCTGCCGGCGCCACCGGCCCGGCCCCTGCCTCCGCCCCTGCCCCCGCCTGGGCCGAACTGCACGTCCATTCCGCCTTCAGCTTCCTCGACGGCGCCAGCGACCCCGAGGCACTGGTCGCCGAGGCCGCCCGGCTGGGCGTCGAGGCGCTCGCGCTCACCGATCACGACGGCCTCTACGGAGCGGTCAGACTCGCCGCGGCGGCCCGTGAGGCGGGCGTGGCCACCGTCTTCGGCGCGGAATTGACGATCGGTCACGAGAGGGGTCGGGTCGAACACCTCCTCGTCCTGGCGCGCGACCCGGAAGGCTACCGCCGCCTGTCCGCCGCCATCGGGGCGGCCCAACTCGCGGGCGGGGCCAAGGGGAGGCCGGCCTACGACTTCGCGGCTCTCGCGGACGCGCACGACGGCCACTGGGCGGTGCTCACCGGCTGCCGCCTCGGCCGCGTCCCCGCCGCCCTCGCGAGCACCCCCGCGTCCCCGGCCGCACCCGCCGGTTCCGGCACCGGCGGCGGTCCTGTCCCCGTCCCCACCCTCCTTCCCGGCCCCACCCTCCTCCCCGGTCCCGGCCCCGGCCCCGGCCCCGGCTCCGACGCCGGCGGGGCCGAGCGTCAACTCCGCTCGCTCGCCGAGGCGTTCGGCCGCGACAACGTCCACGTCGAACTGATCGACCAGTGGCTGCCTGGCGACGACCTGCGCAACGACGCCCTCGCGGCCCTCGCCGCCCGGCTGGGCCTGACCGCCGTCGCCTCCACCAACGCCCACCACGCCGGCCCCGCCCAGGGCCGTCTCGCCCAGAGCCTCGCCGCGCTGCACGACCGCCGTACGCTCCCGGAGGCGGCGGGCTGGACGCAGGCCGCCGGCACCGCGCACCTGCGCTCCGGCCGCGAGATGGCCGCCAGGCTGGCCCGCTTCCCCGGCGTGCGGGAGGCGACCGTGGACCTGGCCCGTGCCTGCGCCTTCGACTTCGCCAAGCTGGATCCGGAACTGCCCGGCTACCCCGTCCCGTCCGGCCACACCGAGATCAGCCATCTGCGCGCGCTGGTCGCCGAGGGCGGCCCGGCCCGCTTCGGGCCCGGCAACGGCCCGGCCCGCCGTCAGCTCGCCCGCGAGCTGGACGTCATCGAGGATCTCGACCTGGCCGGATACTTCCTGATCGTCCACGACATCGTCGACTTCTGCCGCCGGGAGGGGATCTGGTGCCAGGGGCGCGGTTCGGCGGCCAACTCGGCGGTCTGCTTCGCGCTCGGGATCACCGCCGTCGACCCGGTCCACTACCGGCTGCTCTTCGAGCGCTTCCTCTCCACCGCCCGCGACGGGCCGCCCGACATCGACCTGGACATCGAGAACCGCCGCCGCGAGGAGGTCATCCAGTACGTCTACCGCCGGTACGGGCGCGAGCACGCCGCCCAGGTCGCCAACGTGATCACCTACCGGCCCCGGCTGGCACTGCGCGACGCCGCCCGGGTGCTCGGCTACCCGCAGGGGCAGGTGGACGCGTTCAGCCGGCAGGCCGACTTCCGCTCCCCGCCCGGCGCGGACGCCGTGGTGCCCGCCGACGTGCTCTCCCTCGCCGGACAACTCCACGGTCTGCCGCGCCACCTGGGCATCCACTCGGGCGGCATGGTGCTCACCCGGGAGCCGATCGCGGAGATCTGCCCGACCGAGTGGGCCCGGATGCCGGGGCGGTCCGTGCTGCAGTGGGACAAGGAGTCGGTGGCCGGCGCCGGACTCGTGAAGATCGACCTGCTCGGTCTCGGCATGCTCGCGGCCCTGCACGACGCCTGTGACCTGGTCGAGCAGCACCACGGCCGGCGCTACGACCTGGCGACCGTCCCGGACGACGACCCGGGCGTGTACGCGATGCTGCGGCGGGCCGACACGGTGGGTGTCTTCCAGGTCGAGTCGCGCGCCCAGATGGCCACCCTGCCGAGGCTCAAGCCGGACCACTTCTACGACCTGGTGGTGGAGGTCGCGCTGATCCGGCCCGGCCCGATCCAGGGCGGGTCCGTCCACCCGTACCTGCGCCGGCGTGCGGGGGTGGAGCCGGCCGGCTGCCCGCACCCGCTGATGGAGAACGCGCTCGGCAAGACCCTCGGGGTGCCGCTGTTCCAGGAGCAGATGATGCAACTGGCCATCGACTGCGCGGGGTTCACTCCCGCCGAGGCGGACCTCCTCCGTCAGGCGATGGGCGCCAAGCGCTCGCACGAACGCGTGGCCCGGCTGCGCGAGCGGCTGTTGGGCGGGATGGCCGAACGCGGAATCCCGGAGGAGGTCGCCGAGGACGTCTACACCAAGATCGAGGCCTTCTCCAACTACGGCTTCCCGGAGTCGCACGCGATCAGCTTCGCCTACCTCGTGTACGCCAGCGCCTGGCTCAAGTACCACTATCCGGCGGCCTTCACCTGCGCGCTGCTGGCCAACCAGCCGATGGGCTTCTACTCGTCGCTCAGCCTGATCGCGGACGTCCGGCGGCACGGCGTCCGGGTGCGCGGGGTGGACGTCAACGCCAGCGGGTCCCGGCCCACCCTGGAGCCGTACCGGGGGCCGACGCCCGCGCCGCCGCTGACCGCGGGCACGCCGCAGCCCGCGATCCGGCTCGGCCTGGACACCGTACGGGGCATCGGCGCCGCGCAGGCCGAGGCGGTCGCGGCCGGGCAGCCGTACACGGACCTGGAGGACTTCGCCCGCCGGACCGGTCTGCCCGCACCGGCCATGGAGGCGCTCGCCTCGGCGGGCGCGTTCGGCTGCTTCGGGTTGAACAGGCGGCAGGCGCTCTGGGCGGCAGGGGCGTTCGCGGGGGTCTCGGCGGATCTCATCCCCGGGACGACGCCCGGCACCGAGGCGCCGCCGCTCCCCGGGATGACCCCGATCGAGGAGACCATCGCCGACCTCTGGGCGACCGGCACCTCCGCGACCAGCCACCCGCTCCAGCACCTGCGCGACCACCTGGAACGCGGCGGCGCGCTCACCGCCGCCCAGCTCCCGGACGTGGTGCCGGGTTCGGCGGTGGTGGTCGGCGGGCTGGTCACCCACCGGCAGCGTCCGCCGACGGCGGGCGGGGTGCTCTTCCTCAGCCTGGAGGACGAGACCGGGCTGATCAACGTCATCTGCAGCCGGCCGGTCTGGGAGTCGCAGCGCCGCGCCGCCCTCGACCGGGCCGGCCTGCTCGTGTACGGGCACGTCGAGCGCGACCGGGGCGCCACCAACCTGGTCGCCACCCGGCTCACCCCGCTGCGGATCGGCATCTGAGGCGCCGCGGCCCGGCGGAGGCCCCGGGCCTCCGGACCCGCCGCCTCCACAGCGGTCCTGACGGGGTTCGGGTGGTTCAGCGGTCCGGACGGTTCGGGCGGCGCAGACGGCGCAGACGGCCCGGGCGACTCACGCGGCTCGCCAGGCGGCGGCGAACTCCTCGACGCCGGGCCAGCGTTCGGCCGGATCGGCCGCCGTGGCCCGCTCCAGCACGGCGAGTCGGGCCCGGCCCCCGCGCCAGTCCCGTTCCTCGTCGCCGGCGTCGAGCAGGAGCCGCAGGGCACGGCCCAGCGTGAACACCGTGGTGCGGGCGTCGATCACCGCGCCGCGCCGGAACTCCTCCGGCGCCATGAACCGCTTCGAGCCCGGCAGCCGGTCCACGTCGACGGTGAACGGCCCCGGGCGGTACTCGTCCAGGTCGCACAGGTGCAGCCGGTGCCGCGCGAAGTCGTACAGCAGGCAGCCGTCGTAGAAGTCGCAGGCGACGAACCCGGCCCGGGCGACCGCCAGATGCGCGTCCAGGACGGTGTCCAGGGCCTCCGCCACCAGGGGCACCGGCAGGGAACGGAAGCGGGCCGTCGGGCTCGCCGGGTCGGTCCGGGCGGCGGCACCCCGGCCGCCGTCCGTCGTCGGGTGGTACAGCACCTCGCCGTCGCGCCACGGCATCACCACCGCCGGCAGCCCGGCGGCCGTGAAACGGTGCAACTGCGGGACGATCGCCTCGTGCCGGACGGCGGCGTGCAGTGCGGCGGCCCGCTCCATCGAGGCCACCGCGCGCTCCGTCACGGCGGCCTTCACGAACCAACGGGCCCCGCCGGGTTCCACCACCCCGTACGCCACGCAGCCGGAGTCCTGTGCGGTGAAGGAGGCGAACACCGTTCCCACGGAACGGAGATGGGACAGGAGGTCGGGGACCGGCGGCGAGTCGAGCATGGCGCGAGCCTACGCCGCGCACGAACGGAGTGCCTCCCGTTTCATGCCATGATCGGTCCCATGAAATCGACCCAGTCGGCCGCCGCCCGCCGGACACCGATCCCGGCCAGGGCAGGCGTGCTGCTCGGGGCGGTCGTGGCGGTGGCCGGCTGCGGAAGCACCTCGGTGACCGGGGCCGGCGGGGGAGCGCCCGGCCCGGCGCGCACGATCGGCGACGCGCCGTCCTCGGCCGCGCCCACCGCCTCGGCTGCCGCCACCCCGGCTGCCACCGCCCCGGCGGCGAGCGCCCGGCCGACCGCCTTCCCGCTGGTCACCGCCGATGCCCTTCCCTCCGGTGCCGTGCCCCCCGGGCCGTCGACCCCTGCCCCCGTCTGTTCCCCCGAGGGCGTCTCGCCGGCCGTCGGCGAGGTCGCCGCGGCGATGGGCCTGCGTGTCATGTCGATCCGGCTGACCAACTGCGGGACCCGCCCCTACACCCTCAACGGCCGTCCCGGCATCCGCGTCCTCGACGCCGAACGCGCGCCCCTCGCGGTGACCGTCGGCAGCGGTTCGGCGGGCATCGCGACGCTGGAGAACTTCGACGCAGCCGCGAAGCCGGTCACCCTCCGGCCCGGGGAGACCGCCGAGTTCCAGGTGGCCTGGCGCAACACCGTCACCGCGGGCGACAGGGCGGCCGACCACGGCCGCTTCCTGGACGTCGCCCCGCTGCCGGGCCGCCCCCGTCTCACCGTTCCCGCCGAGCTCGATCTGGGGACCACCGGCAAGCTCGGTGTCTCCCCCTGGACCAAGTCGGCCGAGACCGCCGCGCGGACGCCGGAGGCGCGGCCCGGACAGTCGACCCCGTGACCCCGGGGTGGGTCGGGTCGCGTCGTCGTGCGCCTCAACGACCCTGCGGTGGAGCCGACATGGCGGTGTGCAGATAATCGGGGATGGCCGAACAGTACCTCTCCGCATACGCGGTCGACGCGGACGCCCTCCTCTCCCTGGTCGGATCCCGGGACGAGGACCTCGTCCGGCAGGCCCTCGGCAGGATCGAGGACCTGACGGCGGCCGGTGCCCTGCTGCGGGCCACCGAGCCCGCCGAGGTCCGAACGGCGCTGCGGGAGCTCGTCACCGGGCGTCTCGATCCGGACCGCCCGGCGGGCTACACCTGGCTGCTGGAACTCCTCGGCCCCACGGTCGGGGAGCCGCTCGGTTCGATCGTCCTGCCCGGTCGGGGCTGGGACGAGCTGACGGAGGCCTTCGTCGCCTGGGGGCTGCCGGCCCTCGCCGAGCTCTGGGGGCGGCCGTGGGCCTTCCCGCGGGCCGAGGCGGCGCCCGACGATCCGTGGCCCTTCCCCACCTTCGCGGAGCCGGGGGCCCTCGCCGCCGCCCGCGCCGAACTGGCCGGCTTCGACACCGGCCGGATCCACGACGACGTCGAGCTGCTCCCGGGCGGTGACGAGGACGCGATCGAGGAGGTCGAGGCACTGGTCGGAGAGGACCTGCCGGCCTGGGCCGACGGGGCGCTCGGCGCGGGCCGGGGCCTGCTCCTCGTCCGCGACGGCGGCAGGTGACCCGGGCCCCGTCGCCCCCGGCGCCCGGTGACGTCACCGGCGCGGCGCAGTCGTGGGGGGTGTCTGCGCCGCGCCGGAGTTCTTCTCTCAGCCGTCCGGAGGTCGTTCCCCGGGGCTCAGAAGGCGGGCCGGTCGTTGAGTTCGACGATCCGCAGGTCGACGAGGCGGACGACGTACCAGACGTGCCGGCTCTCGCCCCCGCTCCAGAACTCGGTGAGCCGGACGGAGGCGAAGCCGAGTTCCTCCTTCACCTGCTCGGCGGACCAGTCCGCCGGGACGTTCTGGGCGCGGAACACCGGATCGGCGTCGTGATCGCGCGCCCAGGCGTCGAGCCGGAAGTCGAGGTGCGGGGTGAGGTAGCGCTCGCGGACGGCGCGCGGGGTCTCGCCGCTCTCGCCGAGGACCGCCCGGCGGTACTCCTCGAAGAAGGTGACCACCCGGTGGGCGGCCGGAGTGCCGGCCCGCACCTCCCCGTGCGCGGCGGCTGCCGTGCCCGCGGGCGGCGCGAACGCGGCCTGGGCGGGTGTGGCGGCCAGGCCGCCCAGCGCGAGGAGGGCGGCGGCGCCGGCCAGGACGGTACGCAGGGTGTTCATCCGAGTCATGGCGGCAGTCCATCATTCGCCAACGAACTCTGGCTATCGCCGAAACGTGTGGTTTAGATCGATTGCGCCTTGATGTGACGCATCATCATGTTATTTACCGGGGTGATGATCCCGCTTTCCGGCCCTCCCCGGGCGGCCCCGCGAAGGCCTGTGCGATCGGCAGCCAGGTCTCCGCCGCGTCGCCGGTGGTCGTCAGCGAGAGGTCGTCGCGGTGCCGGCGCCGGGTGACCAGCAGGCAGAAGTCCAGGGCGGGCCCGTCGACCCGGTCCGCCGCCCCGGCCGGGCCCCACGTCCACACCGTCCCGTCCGGCGCGGTGAGTTCCACCCGCACCGGGGACTCCGGCACCGGCAGCCCGTGCACCGTGAACGCGAACCCCCTGGTCCGGATGCCCAGGTGCGCGATGTGCCGCAGCCGCGCGGTCGGCTCGCGGACGGCGCCGAGCGCGTCCGCGACGTCCTGCCCGTGCGCCCAGGTCTCCATCAGGCGCGCGGTCGCCATCGACGGGGCCTTCATCGGCGGGCCCAGCCACGGCAGGCGCGTGTCGGCCGGCACCGCCGCGAGGGCCTCCGCCAGCCGCCCCCGCCCCGACCGCCAGCGGGCCAGCAGGGCGGCCGGATCCTCGGCGGCTCCGCGGGAGGCGCCGTCCTCGACCGGGTCCGCGCCGGCCGCCAGCAGCTCGCCGAAGATCCGGCCGGACTCGGTGACGAAGCCCTCGGGGTCGCGGGCCGCCCGGTCCGACCAGTCGTCCGTCCAGGCGAGGTGTGCGATCTGGTGCGCGATCGTCCACCCCCGGGCGGGGGTGGACGCGGCCCACTGCTGCGGCTCCAGTCCGGCGACCAGCCCGTCCAGCACCTCGCTCTCGGCCCGCAGGTCGGCCAGCAGTCCGGTCAGCACGGCCGACCCCCCGGGAGTGTTCGGTTCCGTCATGGATCTTCCCTTCGCACCTGTGGCCACCCTGGTAGTGACTCGCCGGTAACCTCGCGCCCGCACCCTACGCCGTGCCGCCCGGACTCGCCCGGAACTCCACGGAACACGCACGCCGAAGGCGCGTCCCGACCCCTCCTCAACGCCCGGACCCCGTGTGAGAATCACGCATGACCGCCACGACCGCCGTCACCGGAGCCCCCGACGACCTCGCCGCACGGGCCGCCGAGCTCGTGCGGGACGCCGTGCTCGGCGACCTCGCCCGCCGGGTGGTGGCCGACTGCGGCGCCGACGTCGGCCTGGTCGGCGTGCCGGAACCGGGTGCGCCCGGCCGGGGAGCCCGCGGGCACGGCCCCGCGGGCATGGTGCTGCGGCACTGGGCCGGCACCAGGGCCGACCTGTTGCACGGCCTCGCGGTCCCCGCCGGGACCGGCCTCGGCGGCCGGGCGCTGGCCGAGCGCGCCCCCAACTGGGTGCCCGACTACCGGGCCGCCACCACCATCTCGCACCACTACGACGCCGCCGTCATCGCCGAGGACCTGTACGCGATGCTCACCGTCCCGCTGCTGCACGGCGGTGCCGTGCACGGCGTGGTGTACGCGTCGCTGCGTGCGGTCGTCCCGTTCGGGGACGTCCGGATCGCCGCCGTCGGCAGGCTGGCCGAGGCGGCCACCAGGGCGCTGGCCGGGGCCGCCGCCTGGAGCGGCCCCCCGACCCGGAAGGCGCCCGGGGCGGCGGCTCCCGCGACGCCGTTGACCCGGCGCGAGCACGAGGTGCTCCGCTGGGCGGCGACCGGCCGGACCAACCCGGAGATCGCCGCCCAGCTCGGCCTCACCTGCAACACGGTGACCGGCTACCTGAAGAGCGCCATGCACAAGCTGGGTGTCCGCAACCGCACCGAACTCGCCCTGGCGGCGCGCGAGTCGGGCCTCCTGGACGCGAGCTAGTTGACCTTCCGATCCCGCCCCGCCCAGTACGGCTCGCGGAGCCGGAACTTCTGCAGCTTGCCGGTGGTCGTGCGCGGCAGCGTGTCCCGGATCTCCACCGAGGTGGGTGACTTGTACCCGGCCAGGCGCTCCTTGCAGTGCGCGATGAGCTCCGCCTCGTCGGCCTCGGCGCCCGGCTTGAGCACCACCAGCGCCTTGACCGTCTCGCCCCACCTGGCGTCCGGGACGCCGATCACCGCGGCCTCGCCCACCGCGGGGTGGTCGTAGAGGCAGTCCTCCACCTCGATCGAGGAGACGTTCTCCCCACCGCTGATGATCACGTCCTTCTTCCGGTCCGAGATGGTCAGGTAGCCGTCGACCAGGGTGCCGCCGTCGCCGGTGTGGAACCAGCCGTCCCGGATCGCCTCGGCGGTGGCCGCCGGCTGCTGCCAGTAGCCGTCCAGCACCACGTTGGAGCGGACCAGGACCTCGCCCTGGCCGTCCACCCGCACCTGGTTGCCGATCGCGGGCGAGCCCGCCTGCACCAGCTTCTCGGCCCGCTCGGCGGCGGGGAGGAGGTCCCACTCGGCGCGGGAGCGGTTCACCGTCACCACCGGCGAGGTCTCGGTCAGGCCGTAGATCTGCATGAACTCCCAGCCGAGTTCGGACTCGACCCGCTGCACCACCGAGGTCGGCGGCGGCGCCCCGGCCACGATGATCCGCACCCGGTCCCGGCCGGGGACCGGACCGTCCCAGTCCTCGGCCGCGTCCAGCACCATCTGCACCACCGCCGGCGCGCCGCAGAGGAAGGTCACCCCGTGCCGGTCGATCCGGCGCAGGATCTCGGCGCCGTCCACCTTCCGCAGCACCACGTGCTGCGCGCCCAGCCCGGTGAGGGAGAACGGCAGGCCCCAGCCGTTGGCGTGGAACATCGGCAGGGTGTGCAGGTAGACGTCCCGGTCGCCGGCCCCGAAGTGCAGTCCCATCAGGACGGCGTTCAGCCAGATGTTCCGGTGGGTGAGCTGAACGCCCTTGGGGCGGGCGGTGGTTCCGCTGGTGTAGTTGACGGTGGCGGTGTCGTTCTCGGAGATCGCGTACCGGCGCGGCGCGTTGTCGAAGTCGTACAGCAGGGCGTCGCTGGCCGCGCCGATCACGAACTTGTGCTTGGCGACCACCCCGGCCAGCGGGTCGGCCAGTTCAGGGTCCACCAGCAGGACGGAGGCGCCGCTCTGCTCGACGATGTACGACACCTCCTCCGCCTTCAGGCGGAAGTTCACCGGTACCAGTACCCGGCCGTGGCCGCTCACGCCGTACATCGAGGTCAGCAACCGGGCGGAATTGTGCGACACGACGGCGACCCGCTCGCCCGGGCCGACCCCGAGCCGGTCCAGTCCGGCGGCCTGTGCCCGGGCCAGCCGGGCGACCTGACGATATGTCAGATCGCCCCAGGATTCGGCCGGTTGGACCGGCTCGTCGACGATGCCGACCCGGTCGCCGTAGACCAGCTCGGCCCGGTCGAGGAAGTCCATCACGGAGAGTGGAATCTGCATGCGCCCACTGTCCTCCGCGCGTCGCGCCCTGCACACCCCCGATCGGGGGTGTCACCCGTACGGGCGCCCGCTCCGAACCGCCGGCCCGTCCGGCCCCCGCGCCCGCGGCGTCGCCGCCCGGCATCAGACCGGTGCGGCCGCCTCGTCGGCCGCGACCGCGGCCACTCCCTGCCCGGGAGGCGCGCCCTGTGCGAGGGTTTCGGCCTCCGCGGCCGCGATCGCCGCGACCAGCCGGTCCCGGGCCTCGTGCTGCGCGGCGATGCGGCGTTCCAGCACGGCCAGCCGCTCCCGGGCGATCCGCAGCGCGCCGGCGGACGGCGGGCCGAACGCGTCGCGGTCCAGGCACCCCAGGAACGGCCGGACGTCCTCCAGG
The DNA here is from genome assembly GCF_040611255.1 of Kitasatospora sp. NPDC002965. Lineage (NCBI taxonomy): Bacteria > Bacillati > Actinomycetota > Actinomycetes > Kitasatosporales > Streptomycetaceae > Kitasatospora > Kitasatospora sp. NPDC002965. The sequence continues at coordinate 66,148 of NZ_JBEXNT010000022.1, forward strand.
GTGAACCCGGCCTCCAGCAGCCCGCGGATGTTGCGGACCCGTACCGCGGCGCCCTCGCCGTACACCCGGTACCCGTTGGGAGCGCGCCCGGACGACAGCAGTCCGGCCTGCTCGTAGTGCCTCAGCGCCCGGGCCGTCGTGCCCGTCACCCGCGCCAGCTCCCCGATCCGCACCCGCCTGCCTCCGTAAGCTCCGTCCGGCGCCCGGCCCCATGTCCGGCCCCATGCCCGGCCCCGTGCCCGGTCCCGCGTCCGATCCTGTCCGGACGCGCTATCCGACGACGGCGCCCCCGTCCACCGGCAAGACTACGCCGGTGACGAACGAGGCCTGTGGTGAGGCGAGTTGCACGACCGCCCAGGCCACCTCGGCCGGCTCCCCGAGCCGGCCGAGCGGGGTCCTCTCCACCTGCCACCGGCGAACGGCCGCCCGCCGCTCCGGACCGAGCCCCGCGTGGTCGGCGATCGGCGTCTCGATCGCGCCGGGTGCCACCGCCACCACCCGGATGCCGCGCGGCGCCAGCTCCACCGCCCAGCTGCGGGTGATCGTGTCGATCGCGGCCTTGCCCGCCGCGTACACCGAGTTCGTCGGCCAACCCCGTTGGCCGACGGCGGTGCTGACGTTGACGATCACGCCCCGGCTCGCCGTCAGCGCGGCGAGGGCGGCCTGGCCGAGCAGGACGGGGGCGGTGAGGTTGGTGGCGAGGAGCGCGCCGACCCCCTCCGCGGTGTAGTCGCCGAGCGGGCCGGGCGGGGCGATGCCGGCGTTGTTGACCAGGACGTCCAGTCGCCCGAACCGCTCCAGCGTCTCCCGGACGATCGCCTCCGGCCCGTCCGGCGCCGTGATGTCCACCGCCAGCGGCACGATCCGGCCCGGTGCGCGGCTCGCCGTCTCCGCGAGCGGTTCGGCCCGCCGCCCGACCGCCACCACCCGGACCTCCGGCCCCTGCGCGGCGAACGCCCACGCCGTCTCCTGCCCGATCCCCGTCCCCGCCCCGGTGACCACGACCACCCGGGGGTCCTGCCGCACTGCCTCACGTGTCCGCGTCGTCTCGTTCATGGCGCAACCTTCCGACCCTGCCGCCTGCGTCAAGGTCAAGGGCACCCGAACCGGAAGGCCGATATCCGGTTGCTGAGCCGGCGGCGAAAACACCCGGGAGGAGGAACGGCGCGCTCCGCACCCCTGCTAGGAAGGGTCACGACACACCGACCCACGGGGGAGTACCGCTGATGAGCGACCACCGCTCCGACAGCCTCGACCGTTCCGACAGCTTCTACGACGCGATCGGCGGCCCGGACGCCCTTCGCCGGCTGAGCAACACCTTCTACCGGGGCGTCCTCGCCGACCCGATCCTCGCGCCGGTCTTCGCGGACTTCACGCCCACCCACATCGAGCACGTCGCCGTCTGGCTGGCCGAGATCTTCGACGGTCCGGACCGCTTCACCACCGACCTCGGCGGTCACCAGTCCCTGCTCCGCTCCCACCTCGGCCTCGCCATCACCGAGGAACAGCGCACCCGCTGGGTGGAGCTCATGGCCGAGGCCGTCGGGAAGGAACTGCCCGACGACGAACTCCTCCGCCGCCGCGTCCTGGAGTACTTCGACTGGGGCACCAGGATCGCCAAGGACGTCTCCGCCTCCCCGGCCGGCACCGACCTCGGAGACCCGGGTCCCACCCCTCGGTGGGGCTGGGAGGGGCTCCGGTGACGACCGTGCTCGGCGGGCCGGCGGCCGACGGGCTCGTCCTGCGCCCCTTCCGGGCGGAGGACGCCCCGGCCCTGGTCGAGATCTACCGGGACGCGACGCTGCGGCACTTCACCCGGTTCCCGGTGACCGGCCTCGACGGGGCCGCCCGCTGGCTCGACGCGCAGGAACGCGGCTGGGCGGAGGGCACCCGGTACAGCTTCGCCGTCCTGGCGGGCGGGGGCGGCGCGGAGGATTCCGGCGGTTCCGGAGGCCCCGGCGGTCCGGCCGGGACGCTGCTCGCCAACGTGGTGCTCAAGCGCGGCGAGGGCGGCAGCCCCGTCTCCGAGGTGGGCTACTGGACGGCCGCCGCCGCGCGCGGCCGGGGTGTGGCTCCGCGCGCGCTGGAGGCGCTCACCGGCTGGGCGTTCGAGGTGTTCGCGGCGGACGGCCTGGTCCGGTTGGACCTGCTGCACCAGGTGGACAACCCGGCGTCGTGCCGGGTGGCGGAGAAGACCGGCTACCGCTACCGGGCGCTCCTCCCGGCGTTCCCCCCGTTCCCGCTCGACGGCCACCTGCACAGCCGCCGGGCGCCCGGGTCGGCCTCCGATCCCACCGCTCCCGTCGCCGGTCCGGGGAGCGGCCCGGATTAAGTGCTGGACCGGGAGGAAGATCGAGGTCAGAGTGGCCCTCATGGCTTCTCTTGTGCGACATGTGACGATCGATTGTGCCGACGCCTACCGCCTCGCCCAGTTCTGGGCGCAGGTGCTGGACGGCAAGGTCGGCGACGACGACAACCCCGGTGACCCGGAGGCCCTGGTGGTCTCGTCGGGCGTCTCGCTGCTGTTCATCCAGGTGCCCGAGGGCAAGACGGTGAAGAACCGCATCCACCTCGACGTCCAGCCGCAGGACCGTACCCGGGACGAGGAGGTGGAGCGCGTGCTCGCGCTGGGCGCGACGCTGGTCGGCGACCACCGCACGCCCGACGGCAAGGGCTGGGCCACGCTCGCGGACATCGAGGGCAACGAGTTCTGCGTCGAGCGCAGCGCCGCCGAGCGGATCGCGACCGAGTCGGCCACCGCCACCGCCTGACCGCGACACGGCCCGGCCCACGGCCTGATTCCACGGTCTGATTCCACGGCCGCCCGCCGGATCTCACGAGATCCTGCGGGCGGCCGTCCGGCGTGCCGCGCCCGGCGCGGCCTCCGGCCTCCGGGGGCCCGGACCCGGTCTCCGGAGACCCGGGTCAGCCCACCTGGATCGAGCGCTTCGCCAGTCCGTTCCAGAACCCGTCGATGACCGTGCGCTGACTGCCCAGCTCGCCCTCGCCCGCGCCGAGCGTGACGAAGAGCGGCGCGAAGTGCTCGGTCCGCGGGTGGGCGAGCCGTCCGGCCGGGGCCTTCCGCTCGAAGTCGAGCAGTGCGTCGAGGTCCTGCGCCGCCAGGGCGCGCCGGCCCCAGTCGTCGAACTCGGCCATCACCGAGGTGACCCGGCCGTCCTGGCTGAGCGCCCGCAGGTTGTGGGTGAAGAAGCCGCTGCCGACGATCAGGACGCCCTCGTCGCGCAGGGGCGCGAGCCGGCGGCCGATCTCCAGCAGCCGCTGCGGGTCGAGGGTGGGCATCGAGACCTGGAGGACGGGGACGTCCGCCTCGGGGAACATCTCGACCAGCGGCACGTACGCGCCGTGGTCGAGGCCGCGGTCCGGGATGTCCTGCACGGGGGTGCCGGGGGCGCGCAGCAGCTTGCGCACGCGCTCGGCGAGCTCCGGTGCGCCGGGAGCGGCGTACCGGACCCGGTAGTAGTGCTCGGGGAAGCCCCAGAAGTCGTAGACCAGCGGTACGGGCAGGACGGCGCCGAGGGCGAGAGGGGCCTCCTCCCAGTGCGCGGAGACCATCAGGATCGCCTTGGGGCGCGGCAGGTCGGCCGACCAGGCGGCCAGCTGGCCGGGCCAGATCGGGTCGTCGGCGAGCGGCGGCGCGCCGTGCGACAGGTAGAGGGCGGGCATGCGCTCGGGGGCCGCGGTGCTCATGACGTCTCTTCCTCTGCTCCTCGGGCGGGTGGTCGGGCGACTGGCTAGTAGTTCAAATTTGAACTCCGACACTTTAGACCGTACACCGTCGTTCGAATTTGAACAACAGGAGTACGATCCATTCATGCCCTCCACGTCGTCCGCACCCTCCGCGCCCCCCGCGCCCTCCACGCGCCCGCCGAGCGAAACCCGCTGGCTGGACGACGAGGAGATGGCAGCCTGGCGGGGCTTCGTCACCGCGAGCAACCTCCTCAACCGCCGCCTGGAACGCCAGCTCAAGGAGGACTCGGGGCTCTCCCACACCCAGTACGAGATCCTGGTCCACCTCTCCGCGGCGCCGGCCGGCTCGCTGCGGATGACCGAGTTGGCGGACAAGCTGGTCACCTCCAAGAGCGGACTGACCTACCAGGTCACCCAGCTGGAGCGGATGGGCCTGGTCGGACGCCGCTCCTGCCCCAGCGACGTGCGCGGGGTCTTCGCCGAACTCACGGAGGAGGGGCACGAGATGCTCCGCGAGGCCGCCCCCGGCCACGTCGCCCTGGTCCGCGAGCTGCTGATCGACGTCCTCAGCCGGGAGCAGCTCACCGTCCTGGCCCAGGGCCTCGGCCAGGTCAGCGCCCGGTTGCGGCTGGACGAGGCACTCTGAGGGCTCACCGCCCCGCCCGCCCCTCCGCTCCGGCCCCGCCGGACTCCGCTCCCGCTCCCGCTCCGCCGAACGTGCCCGTCGTCCCGGAGGTGCCCGCCCCGGTAGCCGCAGCCCTCGCCAACAGCAGCTCCCGCTCCCGTGCGTTGCGGGTCAGGCCCGCCGCGCGCGTGAACTCCGCCCGGGCCTCCGCGCCGCGCCCCAGGCGCGCCAGCAGGTCGCCCCGCACGCTCGGCAGCAGGTGGTACCCGGCCAGTGCCGGTTCCGCCATCAGCGCGTCCACCACCTCCAGCGCGGCGGCGGGGCCCTCGGCCATCGACACGGCCACCGCCCGGTTCAGTTCCACCACGGGGGACGGCGTGATCGCCATCAGCCGCGCGTAGAGGGCGGCGATGGTGGCCCAGTCGGTGTCCTCGTACCGCGCGGCCTGCGCGTGGCAGGCGGCGATCGCGGCCTGGACCGCGTACGGCCCGGTGCCGGCCCGGCGGAGGGCGGCGAAGCCGCGCCGGATCAGCAGCCGGTCCCAGCGGGCGCGGTTCTGGTCGGCCAGCAGGACCGGTCGCCCGTCCGGCCCGGTCCGGGCGGCCGTCCGGGAGGCCTGGAGCTCCAGCAGGGCCGCCAGGCCGTGCACCTCGGGCTCCTCGGGCATCAGCCCGGCGAGGACCCGGGCCAGCCGTAGCGCGTCCTCGCAGAGCCCGGGCCGGAGCAGGTCGTCCCCGGCGGTGGCCGCGTAGCCCTCGTTGAAGATCAGGTAGATGACCTCCAGGACGGAGGAGAGCCGCGCCGCCCGCTCCGCCCCGTACGGGACCTCGAACGGGACCCGGGCCTTCGCCAGGCCGCGCTTGGCGCGCACGATCCGCTGGGCGACGGTCGCCTCGGGGGCGAGGAAGGCGCGGGCGATCTCCGGGGTGGTCAGCCCGCCGAGCAGCCGCAGGGTCAGCGCGATCCGGGCCTCCGCCGACAGCACCGGGTGGCAGGCGGTGAAGATCAGCCTCAGCAGGTCGTCGTCGATGTCGTCCGGCCCGGCGGGCTCGGGCGGCGGGACGTCCTCCAGCGTGCGCCCGACCTCGGCGAGCTTGCGCGCGTAGGTCTCCCTGCGGCGGACGAGGTCGATCGCCCGGTGCTTGGCGGCGGCCGTGAGCCAGGCGCCCGGGCGCTCCGGGACCCCCGACTCCGGCCACTGCTCCAACGCGGCGACCAGCGCGTCCTGGGCCAGCTCCTCCGCGATGCCGACGTCGCGGACGATGCGGGCGGCACCGGCGATGATCCGCGCCGACTCGATCCTGAAGACCGTCTCGACCATCGCGGCGACGCCGGCCCCGCCGGCCGTACCCGCCCCGCCGGCCGGGCCGACCGCGTCCGCCGCTTCCGTCGGGTCGGTCGGGCCGGCCGCGCCGGCCCCGCTGCGCTCCGTCACGGTCACCCATCAGAGCAGCCGCACCGGACCGGGGCAAACGCGGCCACGACCCGTCCGATCGTCCGTCGATCAGGCCTCCGGAGGCGTGGCGGCCTCGTCGATCTGCCGCAGTTCGGCACCCACCGTCCAGTTCACCGGGTGGGTCTCCAGGAACCGCCTGGTCCACTCCAGCGCCTCGGCCTTGTCCTTGCACTGGAGGAGTGCGTAGCCGCCCACCACCTCCTTGGTCTCGGTGAACGGCCCGTCGGTGTAGCTGAGCTTCCCGCCCTCCCAGAGGACCCGGGTGCCCTCCTCGGTCGGCAGCAGCCCGGCGGTGTCCAGCATCACCCCGGCCTTGGTGATCTCCGCGAACAGCGCCCCCATCCGCTCCTCGAACCCGGGGTCCGGCTCGGCCTGGCCGGGGCCGTCCTGCTCGTCGATGCGGATCAGTGTCATGAAGCGCGGCATGGTGGCTCACTCCTCGTCGATGCGGGCGGGGCGTCTCCCCGCCTCTCACCCCTGCGTCGAACGGGCAGCGGCCGGATCGACACCCACGCCGAGATTCTTCCGAGAGATGTCCGGCCCGGCCACCGGGCTCCGCCGCCCCCCCTCACTCGTGATGCCGGGCCCGGCCCGGCGGGGTAGCGTCGCAGACAACACCTCTCCCGGCCCGCCGGCTGCTGCGCCGGACGCCGTCCCGTGGTGCCCGACGACGTCGTTGTGCCGTGTCGGTCCACGCCGCAGCACGTCCCCCGGTGGTGCCGAGCCCGTCTTCCCCCGGGCCGCGTCCTCCAGGAGCTGATGTGAGCAACGAACCCGCCGAAGCCGCCGCGACGGGCGAAGCCGGCGAACCGCTCGAACCGGGCCCCATCGACTACGTCATCATCCAGTTCCCCGGCAGCCGGCTGACCGGCGAGGGGATGCCCCTGCTGGTCGACCTGGTCGACCGCGGCATCATCCGCATCCTCGACCTGACCTTCGTCAAGAAGGAGGAGGACGGGTCGCTGGTCGGCCTCGAACTCGCGGACGTCGACGGGGACGGCCGGCTCGACCTGACCGTGTTCGAAGGCGCCTCCTCCGGGCTGGTCGACGAGGAGGACGTCGCCGAGGCGGGTGCCCTCCTCGAACCGGGCGACTCCGCCGCCGTCCTCCTCTACGAGAACCTCTGGGCCGCTCCGCTGGCCGCCGCGCTGCGCCGGACGGGTGCCCGGATGATCGCGAGCGGCCGCGTGCCGCTCCAGGACCTCGTGGAGGCGCTGGACGCGCTCGAAGAACTCCGCTGACACACCGCCCGACGTACTGCACCACCTCCGTCCCCACGTCCGAAGGAGGAGACCATGCCCGGATTGCTCCGCGGGGTCGCCCGTACCGCGGTCGTCGCCGGTACGGCCACCGCCGTCTCCAACAGGGTGTCCCGCCGCCAGGCCGGCCGGTGGGCCCAGCAGGAGCCCGCCCCGGCTCCCGCTCCCGCGGCCCCACCGCCTGCGGCCCCGCCGGCCGCCGCGTCCTCCATGGAGGAGAAGCTCGACCAGCTCAAGGAACTCGCCACGCTCCGTGACCAGGGCGTCCTCACGGACGAGGAGTTCGCGGCGCAGAAGGCCCGCGTGCTCGGCAGCTGACGCCCCGGGCCCACCTGCGCGGCGGCGAGTCGCTCCTGGTGACGGCGGGTGGGTGCCACGCGGAAAACGGCTCGCCGAACGACCCCTTCCGTGGAAGCATGCGCTCTATGGGGACGATCCTGCACGGCACCCACGTCACGCTCCGCTCCGCAACGGCCGACGACATCCCGGCCCTCGTCGCCGTGCGCCGCACACCCGAGGTCTACGCCCGCTGGCGGGGTGGTGACGACCTCACCGACGCCGTCACCACCGACCTCGCCGAACCGGGCACCGAGACCCTGGTGATCGAGGCGGAGGGGCAGACGGTCGGAGCCGTCCAGTGGTACGCCGAGAACGACGACGAGTACCGCCACGCGGGCATGGACATCTACGTCGACCCGGTCTGCCACGGCCGGGGGTACGGAACGGACGCCGTCCGCACCCTGGCCCGTCACCTCGTCGACCACCACCACTACCACCGGCTGATCATCGACCCCGCGGCCGACAACGCGGCGGCGATCCGCTGCTACGAGAAGGTCGGGTTCCGCCCGGTCGGGACGATGCGGCAGTACGAGCGCGGGCCCGACGGGACGTGGCACGACAATCTGCTGATGGACCTGCTGGCCGACGAGCTCGTCCGGTGACTGCCCGCCCCGCCACGACCGACCGCCGGCGCCGCCGTCGGGACGACGGCGGCCCCTCGCCGCGCCCGCCGCGGCGTTCCCGGCTCCCCTACTCCCCGCTGCGGAGCGGCTCGCCCGTCCGGTGGAGGTGGGCGAAGATCTCCCGGTAGGAGCGGAGCAGACCGGTCTCGTAGTACGGGATGTCCTTCTCCGCGCAGAACTCGCGGGTGAGCTGGGCGGCGCGGGCCAGGGCGGGGGTCGGCATGCTGGGGAAGAGGTGGTGCTCGACCTGGTAGTTGAGGCCGCCCATGAGCGCGTCGATGGTGAACCCGCCGCGGACGTTGCGCGAGGTGAGCACCTGACGGCGGAGGAAGTCGAGCTTCATCTCGGGCGTCACCATCAGCATGCCCTTGTGGTTGGGGGCGAAGACGCACCCCAGGTAGATGCCGAGCAGCGCCTGGTGGACGGCGAGGAACGCGAACGCCTTGCCGGCCGGGAGAGCGGTGAAGACGAGTCCGAAGTACGCGGCGAAGTGCAGGACGAGCAGGGTGCCTTCGAGGTACGGGCGCTTCATGATCGGGCTGCGGAGCGCCCGGAAGCTGTTGAAGCTGAGGTTGAGGCCTTCGAGGGTGAGCAGCGGAACGAAGAGGAAGGCCTGCCGCCGGCCGATGAACCGGGCCACCCCGCGGGCCTTGCGGGCCTGCTGCTGGGACCACACCACGATCTCCGGGTTGACGTCCGGATCCCGCTCCTCGTGGTTCGGGTTGGCGTGGTGGCGGGTGTGCTTGTTCATCCACCAGCCGTAGCTCATGCCCATCAGCAGGTTCGCCGCGATGCGCCCGCCGAACTCGCTGTGGAGGCGCTGGTTGAACACCTGGCGGTGGGCGAGGTCGTGCGAGAGCAGTCCGAGCTGGGCGAAGACGACGGACATCACCGCCGCGAGGCCGAGCTGCAGCCAGGTGTCGCCCAGCGCGAAGAGCGCCCACCAGCTGCCGGCGAACGCGGCCAGCACCACGCCGATGCGCACCGTGTAGTAGACGGGACGTCGGTCGAGCAGCCCCTCGGCCGCTATTCGGCGGGTCAGCTGGGCGAAGTCGCTGCCGCCGGACTCGGGCCGGGAGGCGTCCCGGTGGACGGCGGGGACTTCGGGCAAGGTCGCGGACTCAGCGCTCATGGCGAGAAGTCTGGTCGGTGGGGGGCCCCGGGAGAACCGGAGTAACCCCCCTCCTCAGGGGGGAGTTAACCCCCCTTCCGGCCCTGGGGTTGTCCTGCTCAAGTACCCTTCGTGAAGGGGGGACGTGGTGGGGGGTCCGTGGCGGTCGCCGTGGGCGGACGAACCGTGGACTGACTAGCCGGGAGCCGGGAGCCTACAGTGCCCGTGAGCAGTGCCCGGTGGCCGCCGTGGCCGCGTGCCGATCTCCTCACCTGGCTGCGGGACGGCCTGGTGGCCGCGCGGCGCGGCCTGGCCGTGGCCCTGCTCTCCCAGCTCGGCGCCGTGCCGCTGCTCGTGCTCTCGGTCGTGTCGCTGGGGCTGCTCCCGCTGGGGGTCGGCTTCATCACCCTGCCGATCGCGCTGTTCGCCGTGCGCGGCCTCGCCGACCTTCACCGGCGGTTCCTCGGCAGTTGGTGCGGCGTGGCCATACCCAGCCCCTACCGGCCACGCGAGGGCGACGAGTTCGAGCTGCTCGACGTGCCGAGCAGCGTGCGCTACTGCCGGCTGCTGCTCACCGACCGGTCGACCTGGCGGGACCTGCTCTGGCTGCTCGTCGACGTCCCGGTCGGCCTGCTCCTCGGCCTCCTGCCCTGCTGGCTGATGATCTACGGCATCCACGGCGTGGTCGCCACCCCGCTGTTCTGGCCGCTGATGGACCCCGGGTACGGGTACGGGCTGATCTGGCCCGTGGACAGCACCACGGCGGCGCTGCTCTCGTTCTTCCAGGGGACGGGCATCCTGCTCCTCGGGTTCTGGAGCGCGGAACGGCTCCTGCGTGCGCACAGCCGGATCACGCGCAGGCTGCTCTCCCCGACCGCCGAGGCGTACCTCTCAAGGCGGGTCGCGGAGCTGACCGAGACGCGGTCGGCGGCGGTGGACGCGCAGGCCGCCGAGCTGCGCCGGATCGAGCGGGACCTGCACGACGGCGCCCAGGCCCGGCTGGTGGCGATCGGGCTCAAGCTCGGTCTGGCGTCCCAGATGTTCCGCAAGGATCCGGACACCGCGTACCGGCTGCTGGCCGATGCCCGTGCGGCCAGCGCCCAGGCCCTCGCCGAGCTGCGGGACCTCGTCCGCGGCATCCACCCGCCGGTCCTCGCCGAGCGCGGCCTCGACGGTGCCGTCCGGGCGCTCGCCCTCGATCTGCCGATCCCGGTCCAGGTCGACATAGACCTGCCGGGGCGGCCGGAACCGCCCGTCGAGTCGGCCGGCTACTTCGCCGTCGCCGAGGTCCTCGCGAACGTGGCCAAGCACAGCGCCGCCGGCTCGGCCTGGATCCGGCTCGGGTACGCCGACGGCCGGCTCCGGCTGGTCGTCGGCGACGACGGCGGCGGGGGTGCGAAGGTCCGCGAGGGCGGTGGACTGGACGGTCTGCGTCGACGGCTCGCGCCCTTCGACGGGACCCTCGACCTGCACAGTCCGGTGGGTGGCCCCACCACGGTGACGATGGAGCTGCCATGCGTGTTGTGATCGCCGAGGACCTGGCGCTGCTGCGGGAGGGCATCACCCAGCTGCTGACGCTCAACGACTTCGAGGTGGTCGCGGCGGTGGACGACGGCCCGAGCCTGCTGACGGCGCTGCTGGAACACCGCCCGGACGTCGCGGTCGTCGACGTCCGGCTCCCGCCGACCTTCACCGACGAGGGGTTGCACGCGGTCACCCGGGCCCGGCGCGAACTCCCCGACCTGCCCGTGCTGGTGCTGTCGCAGCACGTCGAGCACCTCTACGCCCGGGAGCTGCTCACGGACCACCGGGGCGGCATCGGGTACCTGCTCAAGGACCGGGTCTTCGAGGTCAGCGAGTTCGTCGATGCGGTGCGGCGGGTGGCCGCGGGTGGGACCGCGATGGACACCTCGGTCATCTCCCAGCTGCTGCAACGGAACTCGACGAAGGACTCGATGCGGTCGCTCACCACCCGGGAGCGTGAGGTGCTCGCGCTGATGGCCGAGGGGCGCAGCAACGCGGCGGTGGCCCGGGAGCTCTGCATCACGGAGAAGTCGGTGAGCAAGCACACCAACAACATCTTCGGAAAGCTGGGCCTCGCGCAGTCGGGCGACGACAACCGGCGGGTCCTCGCCGTCCTCGCCCACCTCAACTTCTGACCTCCGACCACCGCCGGAACCCCTCCGAGCTGCCCTTCCGAGCTGCCCTTTCGGGCTGACCCGGGGGGCCCGAGGGCAGGCCGGAGGGCCCGGTCGGCGTCGGCCGGTCCGGGGTTGACGGGCGCTACGGGGCTCCAACACCCTTCCACTAATTCATTAGTGGAAGGGTACTTTGCTCATGCTCCCGTTCCTCTCCCTCCTCCGGTCCCGCCTCCGCCGCTCCGGGTCGTCGGTGCGGTCGTCGGTGCGACTGTCGGCCCGGTCGTCGGCGCCGCGGCCGGCCTGGGCGCCGGCCTGGGCGCTGGCGGGCCTCTTCGCCGTCCTGTACGGCTGCGTCGCCGTCAACCGGCACCGGCGCATGCTCACCCAGGCGTACGACCTGGGGATCTTCGAGCAGGCGGTCCGCGCGTACGCCCACGGTGAGGCGCCGGTCGTTCTGCTCAAGGGGCCCGGCTACCACCTGCTCGGGGACCACTTCCACCCGGTGCTCGTCACGCTGGCCCCGTTCTACCGGGCGTTTCCCGGCGCCGTGACGCTGCTCGTCGCGCAGGCGGTGCTGATGGCGCTGGCGGTCGTGCCGCTCACCTGCTGGGCGTACGAGGTGGGCGGGCGGCGGGTCGCGCTGACCGTCGGGGTGCTGACGGGGGCGTCCTGGGGGATCGTCAACGCGGCCGCCGACGACTTCCACGAGATCGCGTTCGCGGTGCCGCTGCTCGCGTTCGCGGCGACGGCGCTCGGGCGCGGCCGGCCCGTGGCGGCGGCGCTCTGGGCCCTGCCGCTGGTCCTGGTGAAGGAGGACCTCGGGCTGACCGTCGCCGCCTTCGGGGTGCTGATCTTCCGGCGGGCACCGCGCGCGGGCGGCGGCCGGGCGCTGGGGTTCGGCGTGGCGCTCCTCGGGGTCGCCGCCACCGCACTGACCGTGCTGGTGGTGCTGCCGTCGTTCAACCCGGACGGCGGCTTCGACTACTGGCGCCAGCTCGGTTCCGGCGGCACCACCACGGCGCCGTGGGCGCCGGTCGCCCGCCTCGGGTGGCCGCCGCTGAAGTGGCTGCTGCTGTTCCTGCTCGCCGCGACCGCGGGGTTCCTCGGGCTGCGCTCGCCGCTCGCGCTGCTCTGCGTGCCCACCCTCGCCTGGCGGCTGCTCGCCGACAACCCGCACTACTGGGGGGTGGGCTACCACTACAGCGCGGTGCTGATGCCGCTGGCGGTGGCGGCCCTGGTGGACGCCCTGGGCCGGGCCGGGCTGCCGGGCCGGGCGGATGCGACCGCCCCGGAGGGCGCCCGGGGCGGGTCCGGCGCCCCGGGGGCGGCGGAGGTGCCGGGGCCGGTCGAGGCGCCGGGAGGTGCCGCGGACGCCGCGGAGCCGGGCCGGGTCCGCCGCGTCCGCAGCGCCCGGCGGGCCCTGGCGGTCGGTGCGCTGGTCGCCGCCGTGACGTTCCCCGCCTTCCCGCTGCACGAGGTGGTGATGCCCGAGGCCTGGCGGACGTCGCCCCGGCTCGCGCAGGCCCGGGCGATGCTCGCCCGGATACCCGACGGCGCCACCGTCGCCGCGTCCAACCGGCTCGCCGCGCAGCTGACCGGGCGGGCGACGGTCGCCCTGGTCTGCCGCGAGCCGGCGCCTGCGTCCGGTGCGCAGGCGCCCACCGGGCCGCAGTGGGTGGCCGTCGACCTCACGGACCCGAGCGTGAAGGCGCCCTGTGCCGTCGAGGACACCAGGCGCATGCTCGGCCGCTACGAGCGGGAGGGCTACCGGCCCGTCGTGGACGGCGGCGGCCTGCTCCTGCTGAAGCGCCCGTAGCCGCCGGAGACCCCCCTGGTTCGACTTGACCGCGGTGGTGCGGTGCGCCACCATTCCACTATTGAACTAGTGAAAGGGCGATGCGAGTGTGATCGAGTACCGCATCGAGCGGCGCAGCGGCGTCTCCACGTACCAGCAGATCGTGCAGCAGACCAAGCAGGCGCTGCGGCTCGGGATGCTCCAGCCGGGGGACAAGCTGCCGACCGCGCGGGAGGTGGTCGAGCAGACCGCGATCAACCCCAACACGGTGCTCAAGGCCTACCGCGAGCTGGAACGCGAAGGGCTGGTCGAACCCCGACCGGGACTCGGCACCTTCGTCCGCCGCTCCCTCGCCCGACCGGAGGCGGCCGCCGACGGTCCGTTGCGCGCGGGACTGGTCGGGTGGGTCGACGAGGCCCGGGAGGCCGGGCTCGACCGGGAGGACATCGACGCCCTGATGGCCTCCGTACTGGAACAGCGCTTCGAGACCGGGGTCGCCCCGGCGGCGCCGAACAAGGAGGGCGGGGGGACCGCATGACATCCGAGGCCGACAGCCGACCGGCGGTCGAGGCCGTGGGGCTGGGCAAGCGCTACCGGGGGGACCGGTGGGCCCTGCGGGACTGCAGCTTCACCGTTCCGGCCGGCCGGATCTGCGGGGTGGTCGGCGCCAACGGGGCCGGAAAGAGCACCCTGTTGACGCTGGCCGCCCGTCTGATCAAGCCCACCGCCGGGGAACTGCGGGTCCTCGGCGAGCCGTCGGGCACCCCCGAGCTGCGGACCCGGGTCGCCTACGTGACCCAGGAGAAGCCGCTCTACCCCTCCTTCACGGTGGCCGACACCCTCCGTCTCGGCCGCGAGCTGAACCCGCGCTGGGACGAGGACGTGGCGCAGAAGGTCGTGAACCTGGGGGAGTTGGACCACCGGGCGAAGATCGGTTCGCTCTCGGGCGGCCAGCGGACCAGGGTCGCGCTCGCCGTGGCCCTCGGCAAGCGCGCCGACCTGCTCCTGCTGGACGAGCCGATGGCCGACCTCGACCCGCTCGCCCGGCACGAACTGATGGGCGCCCTGATGGCGGAGGCTGCCGACCGCGGCACCACGATCCTGATCTCCTCCCACATCCTGCCCGAACTCGACGGCGTCATCGACCACTTGCTCCTGATGCAGTCCGGGCGCATCCGGCTCGCCGGCGACCTGGAGGAGATCCTCGACGGCCACCAGCTGCTCACCGGTGCGGCCGGGGCCGCCCAACTCCCCGACGAGCTGGCCGTGGAGAAGCGCGTCCGGGGGCGTCAGGTCACCGCGCTGATCCGCACCGGGGAGGCGGTGGCGGGCCCGTGGGAGGCGACCCGGCCGAGCCTGGAGGAACTGCTGCTGGCCTACCTCCGCACCCCGATCGCCGACCGCCCCGGCACCACCACGCGTACCGCCGGCTCCGCAGAGCCCGACCGAGAGGCCGCCGCATGAGCACCAGCCTGTTGAGCGGCCGGGCCGCCCAGGGGTCCGCCGACGGCCCGGCGGGCCCGACCCGTCCCGCGCGCCGGCCGACCGGGCTCCTCTGGCTGGCCCTCCGGCAGAGCCGGTCCGCGATCCGGGTCACCGCCGCCCTGCTCGTCCTCGCCACCGTCGTGCTGCTCACCATCCACTTCGTCGTCCAGGACCGGGCCGGAGTCATGGAGCAGAGGGGCTGCCTGGACTCGTCCTTCTGGGGGGAACGCCAGTGCTGGCCCCTGATCCAGCGCATCGAACTCGCGGCCAGGGCGTTCACCGATCTGGTCCAGCCCGCCGTCTTCGCGCTTCCCGTCGTGCTGGGCATGTTCCTCGGTGGGCCGCTGCTCGCCCAGGAGTACGAGCGCGGCACGATCCGCCTGGTGCTGGCGCAGTCCGTCGCTCCGCGTCGCTGGCTCGCGGCCCGGCTCGCCGTCGCCGGGCTGGTCGTCCTGCCGGCCGTCGGGGTGTTGTCCCTGCTGACCACCTGGGTGTGGTGGACCGACGTCATCCACGGTCCGGCCGGCTTCGACCCGCCGTTCCAGACCTCCACCTACCCCGCGCTCGGCCTGGCCCCGTTCGCCTGGTCGCTGTTCGGCCTGGCGCTGGGGGTGCTGGTCGGGGAACTGGTGCGCCGGACGGTCACCGCCGTGCTGGTGAGCGGGGTGCTGATGGTGATCGCGAGCGTCGTGATGCGGCTGGTCCGGCCGTACCTCTGGCCGGTGGTCGACGCCGTGGTGCCGTACGACGAGTCCATGGGCGGCTTCATGCAGCCCACCAACGCCTGGCTGGTCGAGCGGGGCATCGTCCTGCCGGACGGCACGAGGGCCCCGGACGGGTACTGCGTGGCGAGCTACGAGTGCGACGAAGCGGTCGGCGCCTGGGGGCACTACCACCCGGTCTCGCACTTCGTCCCGATCCAGCTCGTCGAGACGGGCATCCTGGTCGTGCTCGCCGTCATCGCCCTCGCCGTGGTGTTCCGGCGGATCGCCAGGGCCTCGGGCTGAGGTCCGGGCGACCGTCGGCCGTTCGGGCGCGATCCGCAAGTACGTCGTCTCGGACACCTCGGGCACCTCGGACGATTCCGGGCCGGTCCGGGCGCAATCCGGGCCGGCGCCGCCCGCCCCGGCGGTGTCGCGTCGTCACCGGGCCTTCCGGCCCGGTGCGTCGGCGAGGGCGGTGACCTGCTCCGCCGGGGGCGGCCCGTCCCCGGCGCGGGCCCCCGCCGGACGACGGCCCGGTCGACGAACTCCGGCGGGAGCCCGGCCCCGACGTGCGCGTGCCCGTACCGGACACCGGTGCGGGCACACGCGCGTTCCCCGCCGGATCCCCGTCCGGGCCCGGGCCGTCCCCTCCGTTCACGGTGCCGGCCCGTACCGTCCGATTCCGGTCTTCAACCCGAGCGCCCGGCCGACCAGACTGGGACGGCGTTCGGGCCTTCGCGATCTCCCCCTCTCAAGGAGAAGTGCGCACCAATGACCGGAATCACGACCACGCCGCACGTCGCCGTCATCGGCGGCGGCCCCGCCGGACTCACCCTCGCCCGCGTCCTCCACGTCCACGGCGTCGCCGCCACCGTGTACGAGCGCGAGCCCTCCCGCGACGCCCGCGTCCAGGGAGGCACTCTCGACCTGCACGGCGACACCGGACGGCGCGCCGTCCGGGAGGCCGGGCTGGACGCCGAGTTCTGGGCCAAGGCCCGGCCCGAGGGCGAGGACTTCCGCCTGCTCGACAAGCACGGCACCGTCCACAGCGCCTTCGACACCGGCCGACCCGCCGGCGAGGGCGCAGGAACGGACGCGGGAGAGGGCCGAGGAGCGCGCCCGGGCGCCCCCGGAAACGCGAACTCGCCCGACGAGGACGGCGCTCCCGAGATCGACCGCGGCGACCTGCGCGCCCTCCTCCTCGACTCCCTCCCCCCGGCCACCGTCCGGTGGGGGCACCGCCTCGACCGCGCCGAACCGCTCGGCGACGGCCGGTACCGGCTCCACTTCGACAACGGCACGGTCGAGACCTGCGACCTGCTCGTCGGCGCCGAGGGCGCCCGCTCGCGCGTCCGCCCCCTGCTCACCGGCACCGAGCCGCGCTACACCGGTGTCAGCCTCGTCGAACTCGGCATCCCGGACGCGGACCGCACCGCTCCCGGGGCCGCCGCCTTCGTCGGCAACGGCAGCCTGTACGCCTTCCAGGACAACAAGGGCCTCGCCCTGCAACGCAACAGCGACGGCCGGATCCGGATCTACGCCTTCTACCGCAGCGCCGAGAGCTGGCTGGAGTCCGCCGGCCTCTCCGAGCAGGACCCGGTCCGCACCCGCGCCGCCGTCGCGCGTCACTTCGCGGACTGGGCACCGGAGTTCCGGTCGGCGCTGGCCGCCTGTGACGACAGCCTGCGCGCCCAGCGGCTGGACATGCTCCCGGTCGGCCTGACCTGGCGGCGCGCCCCGGGGGTCACCCTGGTCGGCGACGCGGCGCACCTGATGTCGCCGTTCGCGGGCAAGGGCGTCAACCTCGCGATGTGGGACGCGGCCGAACTCGCTCTCGCCGTGGCCCCCGTCCTCGCCGGAGAGCGGTGGGAGGCGGGAGCGCTCGACGCCGCGATCGCCGGGTACGAGAAGGCGATGTTCGAGCGCGGCGCGTTCTGGGCGGGCATCTCCGCCCTCAACCTGGACCGGCTCGTCGCCCCCGACGGCCACGAGAACCTGGACGTCATGCTCGGCCCGCCGCCGGGCGCGGAGGGGTAGCGCCCGCCGCCGCCCGCCGCCCGCTGCGCGCCGGTCGCCCGCCGCCCGCCGCTCGCCGTTCCCGTGCGGCGTCGGCCCGGTGCGGCTCAGCGCAGGACGGCTCGGACCGGCTCCTCGCTCCGCCCGGTGTCCTGCTCCGCGCGCTTCGGATCGCAACCGCAGGAGCGGCGGACGACCATCCGGGCCGGGAACATCCGGGCCCCGTTCGACGCGGGTTCGCCGTCAGGCCGCGCGTCACCCTCCCCGCCCGGGCGGTCCCCGAGCACCAGGCCGACGGCGGCGCGCGCCATCTCCTCCTGCGCGGTGGCCACGCTGGTCAGCGACGGACCGGCGATCACCGCCTCGGCGATGTCGTCGAAGCCCGCCACCGCGAGGTCCTCCGGCACCCGGATGCCCAGGTCGTCGGCGGCCCGCAGCAGGCCGATCGCCTGGTCGTCGGTCGCGCAGAAGACCGCGGACGGACGGTCGGCGCGCGCCAGCAGCGTGAGCGCCTCACGGTGCGCCCGCACGCGGTCGAAGGGAGCCTGCGTCAGCCGCCCCTCGGTGGAGATCCCCGCCTCGGTGAGGGCGACGGCCCAGCCTGCGGTCCGCACGGTCACCGGGTCGCTCGGGCTGAGCGAGAAGGTGCCGCCGAAGCAGTGGACTTCGGCGTGCCCGTGGCCGAGCAGGTGGCGCACGACCTCCCGGGCGCCGCCCTCGTCGTCGGCCACCACGGCGAGCCCGTGCTCGGTCTCCGCCCGGTGGTGCAGCAGTACCACCGGCGTTCCCTCGGTGGAGTCGATGCCGACCACCCCGGGGGCCGACGGGTCCTGGGTGACCAGGATCAGCCCGTCCACCTGCATCCCGAGGAAGGCGCGGATGTAGTGGGCCTCGCGTTCGTCGGCGTAGTCGGAGTTGCCGATGAGCAGCAGCCGCCCGCGTTCGGCCGCCGCCCGCTCCACCGTGTGCGCCAGTTCGGCGAAGAACGGCTGCCGGGCGTCCGGCACGACCATCCCGATCAGGTCGGTGCGCCGCCGCGCCATCGCCTGCGCGACCCGGTTCGGCCGGTACCCCAACTCCTCGACCGCTGCCAGGACTCGGGCCCGGGTGGCAGCAGCCACCGGGCGCGGTCCGTCGTTGATCACATAACTCACGACCGCGGTAGACGTCCCCGCCACCCTCGCCACGTCGTCCCGCGTCACCCTCGCCATGTCCGCGAGCCTACACACCGCGCCTGACCGGCGACGTTGCCATTTCACCCCTTGAGAGCAGGGCAGGGGTCCCGTCCGAGCCCGGCCGCCCCCTTCAGTACGCGTGGTCCGCCGTCACGTCCGCCGACAGGCGCAGGGCCCGCTCGGCCGTCTCACCGCGCAGGGAGAGCAGTGTCGAGGTCAGCGCGTCGACGACGGTGAGGTGGGCGATGCGGCTGGCGGTGGTCTCCAGGCCGAAGACGAGGTCCTGTCCGCCGGCGACCAGCGTGTGCGTCGCCGTCTCGCTGAGCGGCGAGCGGGCGTAGCTCGTGAGGGCGACGACGGCGGCGCCGTTGGCGCGGGCGTGGCGGGCGGCGTCGACGACGGTGCGCGTGGCACCGGTGTGACTGACGGCCAGGCAGGCTGCGGTGGAGGGGAGTTGGGCGGCCGCGAACTGGGCGGTGATCGGGTCGGCGGGTGAGTCGGCGAGGATGCCCAGGGCGCGCAGGCGGTAGGCGGCGTCGAGGACGACCGCGCCGGAGAGGCCCGCGCCGACGACCAGGACGTGGTCAGCGGAGTCGAGGGCCTCGGCCGCCGCCCGGAGGTCGTCGGCGCCGAGGGTGGCGGCCATCCCGTCGAGGGCCTCGCGGGCGGCGCGGACGGTGTCGGCGAGGGCCCGCGCCGCCGGGTCCCGGGGGTCCGCCGGGTCGGGCGCCGGCGCGGGCGCCTGCCGGACGGCGGCGATCTTCAGCTCCTGGTAGCCGCGGAAGCCGAGCCGCTGGCAGGCCCGGACCACGGAGGACGGCGCGGTGCCGGCGAGCTCCGCGACGTCGCTGACGCTGAGGTCGACCAGGTCGGCGCCCCGGGCGAGGACCACCCGGGCGACCCGGGCCTCGGTGCCCCGCAACTCGCCGAGCCGCGCGCGGATGTGCGCGGCCAGCCGGGATTCCAGCCGGGTCTCCGGCGGGGGGAAATATTCGGAACGCTCTTCCATGGATCTACTGTAGCGTGGAATTCTGTTCCAAGTCCGAGGGTTCAGAGGGGTCCGAGGGTTCAGAGAGTTCAGGGGGAGTTCCGCCATGCCTGCTGTCACCGCCGGAGCAGTGGCCGTCGCCGCGGCCACTGCCGGGGCCGGCCCCGCGTCCGGTCCTGCGGCCGTCCCGGTGGTGGTCCTCGCCGCCGCCGTGCTGCACGCGGTCTGGAACGGCCTGGCCCACCGGCTCCAGGACAAACTGGTCGGCTTCGCCCTGATCAACCTCGTGTACACCGGGTGCGCGGTGGTGCTGGTGCTGCTCAACCCGCTGCCGGCCGCCGCGGCCTGGCCGTACCTGATCGCCTCGGTGGTGATGCAGGTGACCTCCCAGCTGCTGCTCCTCCGGGCCTACCAGCTGGGGGACTTCGGGCAGATGTACCCGATCGCCCGGGGCTCGGCTCCGCTGCTGGTGGCGGTCCTGTCCGTCACGGTGCTGGGCGACGAGCTCGGCGGCGGCGAGCTGCTCGGCGTCGCCGTCATCTCCTGCGGTCTGATCGGACTGGCCTTCGCCCGGGGGATACCGGGGCGGGCGCACCTGCCCGCGCTCGGGGCGGCCGCCGGTACCGGGGTGATGATCGCCGCGTACACGGTGCTGGACGGCGGCGGCGTGCGGCACGCGGGGACGGTCGGCGGCTACGTGGCCTGGCTGTTCCTGCTCCAGGGGCCGGTCCTGGCCCTGATCGCCTGGGCGCGCAGGGGCCGGGGCCTGCTGGTCGGGGCCGGCCCGCTGGTCCCGGTGGGGCTGCTCGGCGGGGTGCTGTCGCTGACGGCGTACGGGCTGGTGGTCTGGGCACAGTCGCGGGGGAACCTGGCGAGCATCGCCGCGCTGCGCGAGACGAGCATCGTGATGGCCGCACTGATCGCCACCGTGGTCTTCCGGGAGCGCCTCGGGCGGATGCGGATGGCGGCGAGCGCGACCGTCCTGGCCGGGATAGCCGTCCTGGAGCTGGCCCGCCCCTGAGGCTGTCCCTGGCGGGAGCTGTCCCGGGCGGGGCGGACCGGTGCTCCCCGGTCCGCCCGGGGTGTCGTACGGCCCGGCCGCCGCACGACTCAGGGGACGATCACCGTCAGCGTGCTGCGCGTGACCGAGAAGCCGAGCGACTCGTACAGCTGCCGGGCCCGGTTGCCCTCGGTCACCGCCAGGCCGATCCCGGTGGCGCCGTCGGCGGCGATGCCGGCGAGGACGCGGCGCAGCAGGTCCCGGCCGAGGCCGGGGTAGCCGAGGTCCGGGTCACGGAAGACGTGGGCGATCCAGGGCAGGCCGTCCCAGTCGGTCAGGACGGCGCCGGCGGCCACCCGGTCGGCGTCGTCGACGACCAGGGCGCTGGCCGGCAGCAGGGGGCCGATGACGCTTCCGGAGAGCAGTTCGGCCATCCTCCGCACCGGGTCGTCCCCGTGCGTCTCGGGGCGGTGGTCTGGGTGCCCGGGACGGAAGGCGGCCCGGGACGGCCCGTCCAGCTCGGTGGCCCCGCGGTCGCACGGTACGACCTGGAAACCCTCCCGGAGCGGGGTCCGCGCCCAGGACGGCCAGCCCCCGGCGGGAGGGGCGTCGACCAGGCTCCGGTGCATGGTGTGGCCGTGCCGCAGCGGGGTCGCGCCACGGCGCAGCAGCTCCCGGCCGAGCGGGACGGGGCCGGAGACCACCCAGCCGGCCATCTCCGCCAGCACGTACCGGGCCGGCACGGCCGGGTCCGGCCGACCACGTCCAACCGGTCGGCCCAGGGGCGGCCCTCCCGCTCGCCCCGCTGGTACCGCACGACCGGAAGGCCGTCGGTGCCGTACCCGAACCGCCAGCCGGCTTCCGCTTCCGCCACGCCGCCCCTCCGATCTCCGAGAACCGGAACACCCCGTCGTCGGCCATGCTCCGTGAGCGTCCCGTTCGACGGCAACCCCGTTTCCCCGGTCGGACCGCCCTGCCGGCGTCACGTCGGGCACGACCCGGCCGCCGTGCCGCCTGCGGTGCGCGGGACGGCGCCCGGGGGGAGGGGCGGGGTCAGTCCGCCACCACCGCCGCGCGGACGCAGAGGACGTCCGGCAGGTGGGAGACCAGCGGTGACCAGTGCTCGCCCTCGTCGTGGCTGGCGTACACCTCGCCGGTGCGGGTGCCGAAGTAGAGCCCGGCCGGGTCGGCGTCGTCGGTGCGCAGCGCGTCGCGCAGCACGACGCCGTAGTGGTCCCCGCCGGGGAGCCCGTCGGCCAGGGGCTGCCAGCTGTCGCCGCCGTCCGCGGTGCGGAAGACGCGGCACCGGCGGTCGGGCGGGATGCGGTCGTCGGCGCCGCCGAGCGGGAACACGTACGCGGTGTCGGCGCGGCGCGGGTGGGCGGCCACGGCGAAGCCGAAGTCGGCGGGCAGTCCGTCGGCGACGGACCGCCAGCTCGCGCCCGCGTCGTCGCTGCGGTAGACGCCGCCGTGGTTCTGCAGGTAGAGCCGGTCGGGGTTGACGGCGTCCCGCGCGATCTTGTGGACGCACTGGCCGAACTCGGGGTACTGGCTCTCCTCCGGGAGGAACTCGGCGCGCAGCCCGGAGTTGGAGGGCTCCCAGGTGCCGCCGCCGTCCTTGCTGCGGTAGACGCCGCCGCTGGAGATCGCGACCAGCAGCCGTTCGGGGTCGCGGGGGTCGGTGAGGACGGTGTGCAGGCCCTGGCCGCCGTAGCCGGCGCCCCACTCGGCGCGCTGCGGGTGCTCCCAGAGCGACTCGACCAGCGTGAAGGTCTCACCGCCGTCCGCGGAGCGGAACAGCGCGGCCGGCTCGGTGCCCGCGTAGACCACGCCCGGAGCCTCGGGGCCGGCCGGCTGGAGCTGCCAGACCCGGGTGAGCGAGGCGCCGGTGTGCTCGGGGAAGCGGATCGCCGGTGCGGACGGTTCGGACCAGGTCGCACCCAGGTCGTCCGAGCGCCGGACGGTCGGCCCCCAGTGGCTGCTGTCGGCGCCCACCAGCAGCCGGACCCGGCCGTCGCGGCGGTTCCCGCCGTCGACGGGGTCCCGGCTGTCGACGGCGACGGAGTAGACCGCGTTCATCCGGAAGTGCGGCCCGCTGAACTCCCAGTTCAGCCGGTCGCGGCTGCGTCCGAGAAAGAGGCCCTTCTCGGTCCCGACGGCCAACAGCACCTCGGTCATCACACACCACCTGGTCGGCGTAACGGCCCCCGCACGGACACCCCCTCCGGCCAGTGTCGCGCCGCCCGGCGGCTCCCACACCTCGCCGCGCCGGGGCCCGCGGCCCGCGCCCGGGGCAGCCGGCCCCCGTCCGCCCCGGGC